>JBEPVV010000231.1:0-3809 GCA_041690795.1 Gemmatimonadota bacterium
AACAAAACCCCGTCTCGCGCCCCGCGGGGGGGTTTACACAACCCCCCCCCCCCCCAAATACCCCCCACACACCCCGGGCGCGGGAATACCACCACCTGGGTGGCGGGGCGTGGGGCGAGTTGATCGATGGCACCGTCGCGGCCTTCAGCAATCCGTCGGTCGAGGCGGTGCTGATGACGCCACGCGTGCCGCGTGATCGCAAGGTGGCGTTGGTCACCGAGGCGCTGCACGACGCGCCGAAGACCTTCGCGCTCTTCATCGCGGCGGTGATCAAGCGCGGCCGGCAGATGCTGCTGCGCCAGATCGCCGACGAGTACCGCGACCTGGTGGACATGAAAATGAATCGCGTGCGGGCCGGCGTCACCGTCGCCCGCGATGTCGATGCGCTGGCGCGGCAGGTCATTGTCGAGCGGCTTTCCAAGGCCATCGGCAAGAACGTCATCGCCGGTTTCACCACCGATCCCGCCCTGCTCGGCGGCGTGGTCGTCCGCATCGGCGACCGGATCTACGATGGATCGGTGCGAAAGCGGCTTGGAGTGCTGAAGCAGAAGCTGGTTTCTACCTAATCGACGTTCGGTGCATGGCCTGTTTTCCTCTCGGCTTCGCCTCTCGTCTATTCTGCCCTCATCGCCAACGCCGGATCCACTCTCGCCGCCCGCAGTGCGGGCACACTTGACGCCACCAGTGCCACCAGCGCGAGCGTCATGATCACCACCACGTAGGTCGTGGGATCACTGGGCTGGGTGTCGAACAGCAGGGCTGACATCAGCCGGGTGAGTGCCAGCGCTCCGCCCACTCCGCAGGCGAGTCCGATTCCCACCATCACCGTGCCTTCGCGCACGATCATCGCCACCACGTTGTTGGACGTTGCGCCGAGTGCGATGCGAATGCCGATCTCTCTCGCGCGCTGGCTGACCAGATAGGCGATCACGCCGTAGATGCCGATGGCGCAGAGCACCAGTGCCAGCGCGGCAAAGACCGTCAGCAGCGTCATGTAGAAGCGCGGCTGCGACACGGCCTCGGCCACGATCTGGTCGAGCGTCTTGACCTGCGCCACCGCGAGCCCGGGGTCGAGATCGTGGACGGCACGTCGCGCTTCGGCGATGACCGCCATCGGATCACCCTTGGTGTGCATGACAACGTTGAAGCTGGTCATCGGATACTGGGCGTAGGGAATCCAGTATTGTGGTTCGGCAGGCCGCACCAGCGATGACTGCTTCACGTCCTTGACGATACCGACGATCTGGCCGCCCATCGTGTTGTCATCTTCCGACATGCCGAACTCGATCGTCTTGCCGAGTGGATCCTCGCCGGGGAAGAACTTGTTTGCGGCCGCCTGGGTGATGAGCAGGACCTTGGGCGCGCCGATGCGGTCGGCGTCGGTGAAGTCGCGACCGCGCACCATCCCGATCCCCATCGCCTTGAAGTACCCCGGTGTCGCCATGCGAATGCTGGCGGCGGGCTGATCGGCCGGGCGCACCGGTGGCCGCCCGGTGATCGTGAAGGTGAGCATGAAGCCGAACGGCGTCAGCGGCATCCCGAACGACGCCCCGGCCGACTGCACGCCCTGCAGCGCACGCACCCGCTCGAGCAGGTTGGTCATGAACGTCGCGCGTAGCGCCTGCGTGGGATACTTGGCGCGCGGCAACGAAAGGCCGAAGTGTACCGAGTGCTCGGTGCGGAAGCCGGGGTCGACATCCATCAATCGCGAGAACGAGCGGATCAGCAGCCCGGCACCCGCCAGCAGCATCACCGAGAGTGCCACCTCTGCGATGACGAGCGCCCGGCGAGCCCGATTGCTGCCGGCGCGCGTGCCGAGGCTGCGGCCGCCCTCGCGCAGCGTCTTCGCCACATCGGGGCGGACCAGCTGGAGGGCGGGGATCAGACCGAACACCACGCCGACGACGAGCGATATCGCGAGTGTCACGGCAAGAACGACGATGTCGATGTGGATCGAGTCGAGGCGCGGAATGCCCTTCGGTGCTGCCTTGATCAGCAGCTTGGTGCCGGCGACCGCGACCACGATGGCGCCCATGCCACCTGCGAGCGCCAGCACCACGCTTTCGGTGACCAGCTGCCGAACCAGCCGGCCGCGACCGGCGCCGAGCGCCGTCCGCACGGCGAGTTCGGAGGAGCGCCCCACGCCGCGCACCAGCAGCAGGTTGGCGACGTTGGAGCAGGCGATCAACAGCACGAAGCCGACGCCGCCGAGCAGCACCAGCAGCGGCGTGCGGAGCGGGCCGGTCACCCACTCCTGCAGCGGGATCACGTGGGCCGTCTCGGCGACGTGAGCGTTCTCATCCGGGTACTGCGCGAAGAGCCGATGCGCAACCGTTTCCATGTCGGCCCGCGCCGCGGTGAGCGTCACCCCCGGCTTCATCCGGGCCAGAACGCTGAGATAGATGCCGCCGCGGCCCTGCGCGAGTTCCTGCGGATCGAAGCCGAACGTCGTCCACAGCATCATGCTGCGCGGCCACGCCTCGTCACGCGGGACAATCCCGATCACCTTGTAGCGTTCGTTGTCGAGCGTGATCATCGAGCCGAGGGTCGACGCCGAGGCGCCGAACCGCGAGCGCCAGAGATCCTCGTTGATGACGACAGCCTTCTCGCCGTGGAAGGCGCCTTCGGCCTCGTTGAACACCAGGCGCCCTGCCAGCGGCCGGGCACCCAGGATGCCGAAGAAGCCGGGTGAGACCTTCACGCCCTGGATCATCTCCGGATCGCCTGCGTCGGTCAGCACGCTGCCATGGGTGTTGATCACGGCCATGTCGGTGAACGACTTGTTCTGTGCGCGCCAGTCCTGCGCGTTGGCCGCGGAAACGGCATCGTTGCGCGCGTCCTTGACCCCCGCTCCCGCGACCATCACCAGCTGATCGGGATTGGGGAACGGAAAGGGTCGCAGCAGGATGCCGCGCACCACGCTGAAGATCGCGGTGTTGGCGCCGATGCCGAGCGCGAGCGTCAGCGCGGCGACGATGGTGAAGGCCGGTGCGCGGAGCAGCGTCCGCAACGCGAAAGCCAGGTCCTGATGGAGGCCGCTCAACCATTCGAGTCGCATGATTCGTCGTTCCCGCCGCTCGCCAGTGCGGCGGCAATAAGTGGTGGCATCGCTCACGTCGCCGAACTGCCGGATCGCTTCGGCGCGAGCATCGACCGGGGCGAGACCGGTGGCGATCAGTTCCGTGGTGCGCATGTCCAGGTGGAAGGCGAGCTCATCGTTCACATCGGCCGTCACGCGCCCGCGCAGCCAGATCCGCCGGATGCGTGTCGGTGCGGCCATCTCAGGCAGTGCGAAGGATGCGGGTGACCGTGAGGGCGTACGACTGCCACGCCGCGCGCTCCTCGCGCAACTGACGCCGGCCCGCCGTGGTCAGTCGATAGTACTTGGCACGCCGGTTGTTGTCGGTCACGCCCCACTCGCTCGCAATGGCTCCCTGATCCTCGAGCCGGTGGAGCGCCTTGTAGAGCGCGGCATCGTCGATGTCAAAGGCACCCTGCGCCGCGTCGCGAAGGCGATTGGACAGGGCGTAGCCATGCATCGATTCCCACGTTAGTGCCTTGAGTACGAGCACGTTGAGGGTACCGTAGAGAAGGTCTGCAGGCTTTCTGGTCATGGAGGTAGGATTCATGAACGGCGAACATAGTTGCATGACGGGTTCAGTGGAACAGGTAGGGGGAAGCACCGCCGGTCGCCGTGCGACCGCCGTCGACCAGGAGGCTCGGCGACGGTTCCCCGGCGGGGCGCGCCACGGTAGCCACCCCAAGGGGCATGGGCCAAGGCGTAAGGCGTGAGGCGGGCCCCGATCCCC
>JBEPVV010000232.1:0-3795 GCA_041690795.1 Gemmatimonadota bacterium
TCCCGCCCCTGCGTGCCACGAACACCACTGCCCCACCGGCGCTCTCCTCCGGCCTGGGCGTCAGAAAGCGCCAGCGTGCCGACGAAAGACTCGTGTCCGGGCCGATGGTGAGGGTGCCGAGTATCCGGCCGGAGAATTTTGACCTGGTGCAGAAGGCTATCGTCCAGCCTTCCGGTCCCTGCGAGAAGAGCTGCAGATGATTGAGCTTTCCGAAGAGCGCGCGTGCGAAGTGATCGGCGTCCCAGCGATCGAGACGAGGATACCACCAGTTGAGGAAGTGCAGGTCGCCGACAACGTACGAATGATCGGAGGCATCCTTGCGGAAGGCATAACCCGAGTCGGTCATCCACTGGTTGGCGAGGCGGCGGCGTTCGCTCCGCTGTTCCTCGGTGCCGATGAAGGTGGGCATTCCCTGCGCGCTGAAGGTCACGTCGAGCCGGTCGACGTCATCATTCCAGACCGCGACGCTGTCCTGATACGGATAATCAAACGGCAGGAAGGTGTAGCGGAGCCGAGCCGCGTCCCAGATCGCGCGCGCCTCGGCGTCGTCGCGATCGCTACAGGTGAGCGGGTGCGTGCTGCCCCGGGCAATGAGATCGGTGAGCTGGTACGGCGTCCGCTGCAGCATCAGGTTGGGAAAGGCGCGCAACGCGCTGTCGAGCTGCACCGACCGCGGCAGGTAGCCGATGGCGCGCACCGCAATGCTCGTCGCTCGACCCAGCGATTCGCGCGGAAATGCAAAGGCGCCGCGATCGTCGGTCGTGGTCGTCAGCGACTGGGCGCCGTCGCGCCAGAGAGCCACCGACGCGCCGGCAATCGGCGCAGCCGCTTCGTCAATGACATGCCCGCGAATTCCCTGCGCCGAGGTCGTTGCCGGGATGCAGAACATCAGGACCGTGACTGCGACAATACTGAAACCGTGCAACTGCTCGATCACCACAGTGCGCGTGCCGGTCGAAAACGCTCGACCGCCTGAGGCCGGCTTCCGGCTCAGTGAAGTATCAGCTGCGTCGACCGACGCGCCGTTGCCGCCACGGCGTCGGAATGCAACTCCACTTCCAGCCGATAGGCACCTTTGGGCAACCGGGAGACATCCAGCTCGGTCGTGACCGGCATGACACCGGCATGACTCGGCATCGTAGTGGAGATCGCAATCGACGGCGTCGCTGCTGAACGCGCGGGAAGCCGGTACAAGCGGATCGATCGGGTGATCACACCACATTGCGTCGCACAACGACCCTGCACGTAGAGCGCCACCGGTTGGCGGAGATCGAAGGTGTCGGTGGCTGTGACCGGAATGTCGAGCGCGTCATGCTGCCACCGGAGGCGACTGTCGGGGGCGCCGATCGCGATATCCGACAACGTGAGCGTTCCGCTGTCGAGCGGCGACTGGAAATCCTGAAATGTCCCAGGCGGTATCCCGGGTGCCACGAAATCGAGGGTCCAGGAGTCAAGCGCTGGCTGGGACGGCTCGACGAGAACGCCTTCAAGCATCTTGCCATCGCGGTGCGTCATCACGCTGTCGTCGCGGATCGCTCCCGACAGATTCCATTGTCGCAGCTTCAACTGGAGTTCCGTCACATTCTTCGCGGGCGATTTCGCGTCGATCGTCATCTGGTACGGCATCACAATGATCGCGCTGTCAGCGGTCGCCCAGAGACGCAGTCGCCTGGCGTGCAGTGCGTCGACCGGCTTGCCACCGCATGGCGGCTCGCGTTCCCCGGCCATGCACGCCCGGAACTCCTCGCCCGCGAAGGCGACCTGCGTGAAATGCGAAGCGAGCTGGTCGGGCGTTGCCAACGGCACCCAGCCGGCTGGCGGGGAGGAATCACTGGCGACCCATCGCACGAGACGATCGAGCGGGATCGCCAACCAGTCCATGCGTTGTTTCATCAGCGCGGGCGACGCAATGATCTCGTCGTCCGGCGTGCCCCACTCCAGCGACATATCCGTACCCGCCGCGAATTGCCAGCCAAGGTCCAGCCGGGCAACGGAGTCTTGTGCTGCATCTACGCCTTTTCGAAATGCTATCACGCCGGCGGTCGTGTCTGCACGATGGAAAGCCAACCAGGCGAGCCGTAACATATTCCACGTCACCTTGTACTGATCGATCGCGCCCTGAAAGGCACAGCGATGGGCGTCGGCGTAGGCAACGGCGTCGAGCGCGAGAGACGTGCAGGCGCGCTGGAGGCCGCCGTCGGCGGGACGCGCCGCCGCACGGTTTGCGACGATTGGCAGGCCCGCCTGGACGTAGCGGGTCAGCGCGTCTCGCGCGGGGCGGAAATTGGGCAAGTTCGCGACCCAGGGCACGTCCACGTGTTGCGGATCCGGCCGGCCGGGGTGGGACCAGATCAGCAGCGAGGCAAGCAGCGGAACGGCGTCGGTCGCGCTGTCGGTCGCGAGCCGTGCCGCCGGGAGCGCCGCAATGATGGCGCGCTCGTACCAGATCGGGCGGGCGAACATCAGCGCAAAGGCATGCGCCCGTTGCACACTCATCAACGACAGCGTTACCTCGGTACACGCCAGCGTCAACCACGCGTCCGAGGTACCGGTTTGATGGATCAGCGCCGCGGATTGCTTACGCTCGACGGCGAGACGCTTCGTCGCGTCCGTCGGCAGCGAAACCATGTGCCCGAGGCAGGGAACCCGGTAGTCTGCCGCCACACTCTGGCAGTAGTACCCTGACGGACGGACGTCGCAGGAGTTTTCCGCGATCTGCAGCAAGAGAGTCAGGGGAACTAGCATCGTAACTCCAGATCGGCACGGATCGTGTTCGCGTGTCTCGACGACGGCATGCTGTCCTCCCCGCGATCAGTAACACTAGCACCGAACCATCCGCAGCTGAAGCCGGCCTTGATCCGGGCCGGTCGCACGATGGAAGAGCACCGGCACGACCGCTCGCGTCAACGCCACGCCCGTCCGCGTCTCAGTCGTTGCGCGCTCGGCGTGCCGTTCGGATCATTGATGCATGACTCCAACCACCAACAGGCTACGGGCGCTCGACATCATCCGCGGTGCGGTCATGGTGTTGATGGCACTCGACCACGTGCGGGTCTTCGCCGCGGTCCCGGCCGGTGGCCTGCCGCCGTCGGTCTTCCTGACCCGATGGGTCACCAATTTCTGCGCCCCGGCATTCATCTTCCTCGCCGGCACCGGCGCTTTCCTGCACGGTGGCAAACTCGCCAGCAAAGGCGAACTGTCGAAATACCTGCTGGCACGCGGCGCGCTCCTGATCTTCCTCGAGATGACGCTGAGCCGCCTCAGCTGGACCTTCAATCTCGATTTCTACAACTACACCGAAGCGAATGTTATCTGGGTGATCGGCTGGTCGATGATCATCCTCGCCGGACTGATCCACCTGCCGCTTCGCGCGATCGGTGCACTCGGCCTGCTGATCATCGCCGGTCACAACATCGTCGACCTGCTGCAGCCGCACATCGGCGAAGCGGCAACCGCATCAGGCGCCGCACATTTCCTTCAGGTGCTCTACTTCGGTGGCGACTTCCGGTGGTTTAATACGGGACCGCGACTGGTCGTGCTCTACTCGATCATCCCGTGGGTTGGCGTCATCGCGGCCGGATACGCATTCGGCATCGTCATGCAACTGGAGGCGGGCAGGCGCCGAAAGCTCTGCCTTACGATTGGTATCGGGGCAATCGCCCTGTTTGTGGTGCTCCGCGCCTTCAACATTTACGGTAATCCGTGGCCGTGGGAAGCGAAGGGTCCGTTCGTGAAACAGCTCCTCACCTTTGTCGCCACGAACAAGTACCCGGCGTCGCTGCAGTTTCTGCTGAT
>JBEPVV010000233.1:0-3787 GCA_041690795.1 Gemmatimonadota bacterium
GGTACATACCGCCGAGCAGCACGCCCAGGGCGATCAGCGCCGACAGCGAGCGAAGTCCGCTGCACGCTTCGGCCACGAAGAGCGTGGCATTCTGAAGCTGGATGACATTGCCGTCGGTTCGCACCGGAATGTGCCGCCACTTGATCAGCATCGTGCCCAGGCTCGAGGCCTGGAACTGGAGCGGAATCGCCAGGGCATTGATCAGCAGCGCCGGCAGCGGAATCGCCAGCAGCAGCACGATCAGTGACAGCCACCAGTGACGAACCTGTCGCCAGCCGAAGCAGAAGACGACGATGCCCACGGCGGCCAGCCAGATGGAGAACCGCTGGGTGAAGAATTCGGAAGCGATCGATCCGAGGAGACGGATGAGCACCGCGGCGGCGATGATAAGGCTACCCGACGTGGTATTCGCCCGGCTGTCCGTCAGCACGCCTTCGCGCCATGCGAGCCATAGTGCGACGGGAAAGAGGAGCAGCCCGTAGTTCGAGTCGTCGTCGTGGAGCCAGTCGCGGACGAGCGTGCTGACGGGGCTGGCGAAGAGGAGCACAAAGGCCGCCGCCGCAAGCGCAACCGGGAGCCACATGTCCAGCGACCAGCGATCCGTGAACAGCGATCCCAGCGTGCGGGTGCGCGGCACGCTTGCCACCGGTGCTACCACCCACCCCTCCGGAAGAGCATGACCGGAATGGTCTTCAGCATGATCTTGGCGTCTTCCCACGCGCTCCGGCGGGCGATGTACTCGAGGTCGCGCTGGACCTTGAGCTTGACGTCCTCGACGGAGGTGTCGTACTGCAGGTTCACCTGTGCGTGGCCGGTGATGCCGGGCCGCACTTTCTGTCGTCGCGGGTACTCGGGAATCTGCGCCCGCAGTTCGGTGAACAGCTGCGGGCGCTCCGGGCGTGGTCCGACGAGGTTCATATCGCCCTTGATCACGTTCAGCAATTGCGGCAATTCATCGAGACGGCAGCTGCGAAGGAAGCCGCCGATCAGGGTCAGGCGATGATCGTTGGCCGATGCCCAGACGGCCTGGCCAGCGACCTCGGCGTCGACCTTCATGGTGCGGAACTTCACGATCGTGAAGGGGCGACCACCCATGTCGGACGCGCGTCGCGGTGGCGTCGGGCGACCAGGCGTGTTGCGACGATCCGCCGCCGAACGGGCGTCGAGCCCGACCCGGACCTGGGTGTAGAAGACCGGGCCGCGCGACGTCAGCTTCACGGCAATCGCAATCAGCAGCCACGCCGGAAGGCTGAGGATCAGGATCAGCATTGCGACGGCCACGTTGAGCGCGCGGATCACCCGTTCGTCACGCGACAGCGGAAGCTCCGCCGCTATCGCGGGAACGGCGGCGGAGCGGGACCGCGGAACGGGAGTATTGTCGGCTCGAGGCATCGATGAGAGTATTGGCGCCGGCATCAGTTAAGGTCAGTTATAAAATTCGGAAGGCAAGATAGATCAGCCCGCCCGCGGCGCTGACGCCGCCCAGAATGCGCAACAGCAGCCCGGTTGCAGGCTTCGCATCGAGGTCGATGCGGTCACCTGCCCGAACGTTGAGCTGGTCGAGGGTGGCGCCCTCGCGCACTGCAATGGCGAACGACGGCCCATCCACGATGACGCGATCACCGCGCTTGATGGTCGACTTCTCCCAGCGCACGTTGTTGGTCGGGCCCGCGGCGAATGTCATGATTGTTTCGGTCAGCAGCATCGACGCCGGCGCCGCGAACACGCCCGGCTTGTTGAGCGCCCCGAAAAGCGAAACGCGCACGTAGGTCGTGACGGTAACCGTGGGATCAACGACGTAGCGCTTGAGCTCCTTCTTGAGGTAGTCCTGCACCTCGGATCGCAGCACGCCCGCCATCGAAATCGTCGTTCCACCCGGCAGCAGCAGCATTCGCGACGGACTGATCGTGTACACCGCTGTCAGTCCGGGCTCGGCCAGGACCTCGACCTTGATGTCATCGCCGGCCCGAATATCACCGTAGGCGAGACGGTCACTAATGACGTCGGCCTCGGCTTGCTTCGACGCGCGAATCGCGGCGCTGTACCCCGTCGACGTGAGCCCGCGCTGCAAGCCGTCAAGCGCGGCCTGCAACTCTGCCCGCGTCACCATCGGGCGACGAGCAACCACCAGGGTCGAATCGGGCTGCTGGGCGAGTACTGCTGCTCGCGGGGCCAGCGTGGCACATCCGATTGCTGCTGCGGCGACCAGAAAACGCATCCTCACGCAAATTCTCCCCTCAGATAGTCCGGCGGACCTGCCTAGTCGCGATAATGCACATCTCGTGCTCACCTGCGCGCCGCGACGGATCGCGGGATTGGCATCATCTCCATGGCTTTGGCAAGATCGCGGCCAGAGGTGTGGGACGGAGGGCACAGGTCTTGTTGTCCGGGCGCCACGCACCGTGCGCTCACCCCACACATCGGTCGAAGGCTGTTCGATAGTCGACTGTCGCTATTTTCGCCGACGGCAGGGAGATTGCACCGTGCAATGATGCTTGATCCGCCACCATTTGTCGCGCGGGTGTTGACGAATCCGAGGCTAACACGTTGCCGGTCGGCCAGTTACGTACCGCCGCGGTCGAGTTTAGGGCGGCATACGCGTGGGGGTCCCCTGTGACGCCCTGTCGCAGTTGTGTCGCGTGCGCGCATCAATCCGAATTGCTGGTCGTTCCTCGGGGGAAAATTGTCGAACGTCACGCCAACCGGAAGCGATCACAGTCCGCTCATCCTCATCGCCAATGATCAGGAGTGGACGGCACGCGCGGTCGAGAGCATTCTCGAGTCTTCCGGCTATCGCGTGGCGCATGCCTATACCGCACGCGACGTCCTCAGTCTGGCGGCGTCCTGCGACCCGGATCTCGTCATCCTCGACCAACAGCTGCCTGATTTTTCGGGAACTGAGGTCTGCCGGGAGTTGCGGGCAGACCCGCGCTTCGGGGCGCTGCTGCCGATCATCATCACCACAGCGGGCCCTTCGGGCCGGCCTCAGCGTCTCAACGCCTACGCCGCCGGCGCCTGGGAATTCTATGGACAGCCGCTCGATGCCGAGGCGCTGCTGCAGAAGATTGGGGTCTACCTCTCGGCGTACCAGGAAACGCGGCGGCTGCGGCGGTGCGTCATGGTCGATGACACGACCGGACTCTACAGCCGGCTGGGGCTCGCCAAGCGCGCAACCGAGCTGATTGGCGAAGCGCGACGCGTTGGCCGCGCGTTCGCGTGCATCGCGTGGTCGGTGCCGGGGCTGGAGTCGGTGGCGGCGATGGGAAGCATTGCGACCGCGTTCCGGAGCCAGGGCCGCGTGACCGACGCGCTGGCGCAGCTGGGAGAAAGCACGCTGGCGCTCGTGGCGCCGGGCGCGAGTTCGACCGACGCGAGCCGGCTCGCCGACCGGATGGGACGAGTGATTGCCAACGCCGCGGGGATCACGGCGGATCGGATCCGCGCGACTATCGTTTCGGCCGAGGATCCTGATCTGCTGCCGTCAGACGGCGACCAATTGCTCGATCAGGTCACGCTCGCACTCGCCAGCTGACCGAACGCACCGCCCGCAACCGGGCGGTGCGGTCGGTCGTGATTCAGCGCCCGGTCTTGCAGTTTCCTAACCGCCCTGTGAAATCCGGCTTCAGCGCCCAGTCTGCTGCTGCTCGCGACCATTCCGTGCTCAGCAGTCTGCGCTTTCCCTCCGGCTGGGAATTTCCATCCCTGGGCAAAGTGGGCGGGGATGGTCGGTTCAAAAGTCTGGGGCGACTGGCCTGTGGGAGATACCGACTCCGGGGCAGGAGTTGGC
>JBEPVV010000234.1:0-3785 GCA_041690795.1 Gemmatimonadota bacterium
GCTCGGAGAGATGATCGCCATAGTGCAGCAGGAAGACGCCACGCGAACGCTTCGCCATCAGGAAGGCGAGGAGCGGGGTGTCGGCCTTGGCGGCGTTGCAGGTTCGACAGGCGAGCACCAGGTTGTCGGGTCGATCATAGGCCGACTGGCCCCGGCGCGGACGGACGTGATCGAGGGTGATGGTATCCGCCGGTACCCGGGTGCCGCAGTACGCGCACACTGCTCCGTGCCGCTCGAGCAGCCAGTCGCGATGCGCACCGTAGGAGCGTCCGGGAGAACGACGTAGGCGGGAGCCAGTGGAACCGTTACTGCTGCCGGCGTCATTGGCCGGTGTTGCGGCAGCCTTGCTACCGCGACCTCTTGGTCGTGCCACGCAAATCCTTCTGAAAATCAGTTCTGAACGTCTAAAACGATAACGGAACATGCAGCAAACGAAAAGCAGCGCTGAAAGGTTCTTCGCGCTTCGCTATCGAAGCAGCCAACTCGCTCCAACGCTCAGCACTCCGTGCAGCCCCGCGCCGCCGGTGCCGTCGGATTGCCGGCTCTCGCGCAGGCTCGGATCGAGAAAGATCCGGAAGATCACTTTCGGGCGGAAACGTCCGGTCGAGCGCTCGATTCCCAGTGCCGCCTGGTTGACATTACGCTCCTCGAACGATTCGCTGATCGGCGTGCCGTCGAAGTGCTTGTGGCTGCCGATGTCGAGCCTGCCGCTGATACTGAGCGTGCCGCTCACCGACCGCCCGCGATAGCCAACTTGCAGTCCGTAGTCGGCGAGATACGTCTTCTCGTTGCCCGAACGCGGCAGTGCGACGGTCATCCCCGCGTAGCCGACTCCGTATGGCCCCCACTCGGGGACCGACCCGAGCTGCACCAGCGCGCGGACCGACGTCGTCTTCGCCGCCCACGCTTCGGAATGATCGAAATCGCCATACGCGCCATAGACGATGGCTCCGAACGATGCATCTTCGTCGCCAACATCCGATTCGAGCCCCGGCCGCACGCCGCCAACGAGATTGATTCCCGGCTTGACACGGTAATTAACGCCGAGCCATGGATTGCCCACGCGAGCGGATGTGGTAGGACCGTTGCTGGAAAAACCCGCCGATGGCGATTCATGGAAATAGGAGACGGGAACTTCGGCCTCGATGACCAGGTCGCGACCGGCGTGCACCCGACCGAGAACGTCGCCGAAGAACGAGGTCACCTTCTCGGTTCCCGCCTCGGAAAAGAGGTGACCGAGCGCAACGGATACTTCGTTGCCGCGATGATCGGTAGGCCACAGTTGCTGGGCGTTCGCTCGGGTCGTGCCGATTAGCACGGCAATAAGCAGCGAGACATGCTGGCGTTTCATGGCCGACAAGATGCGGCGCACTGTTGCAGTCGTCAAATGGCACCGCTTCTGCCGCTGTTGCGTCAATCCATCGCTTCCCTGTCGGCGCCCCGGTTTCACCGTCTGACCAGCGCGGCAGGTGATGGGATGTTTCGGCATCAGCCAATCAATGCACGCCCACGTAACGTTCGATCTTCCAATGACTTGCGCGACCGCATTGACGCGACTCAGGCCCCGGCACGATGGTTGCCCCTATGCCTGCCGAACCCCTCACCCTGCCGTTGGAGGATGGATGCCGTCACGTATCGTTACCGCGCTCGCACTGTTGAGCGTCACCGCCGGATCGCTCGCGGCGCAGTCACCGTTCAAGGAAAACTTCCAGTTCATCGGGACGTATCCGAACGATCCGACGTTAGTGGTCAACCCCGGAAGCGGGAGCTTCTCCGCCTACAGCAGCCCGTACGCCGGCGAACTCTCGTTGCTGTCTTCGCCGAACGTCTACAGCCCGGTCATGGTGTGGTGCGTCGACGAACTGCACGAGATCTCCGCTGGCGAAACGTACAACGCGTGGATCACGCCGCTGGCGCAGAACAATTACTCGAACACTCGCCTGGGCATCGGGCTCAAGGCGGAGTACGAGTGGGCAGCGTATCTGGCCGGAAGCATGAACCTCGACTGGACATCTGCGACCAACCGGAACCAGACCGTGGTGCTTCAGGATGCAATGTGGGCGATCCTGGGTGAAGGCGCCAACGCGTCAAGCCGGGTGAGTTCATTCGAGGGGACGAGCATCGCGGCTGCGCTGGGAATCAACAGCAGCACCAACTTCAGCGTAGCACCGACGCTCAACGGTTTCGATCCGAAGATGTGGGCGCTGATCACCTGCGATCCGGGCGCTGGTCATCCGGTCTCGAGCTGTCCGGCGCAGGAATTCCTGGTCCAACTGCCAGGCGTTCCGAAGGAAGTGACGCCGGAGCCGGCGACGCTGTCGCTCCTCGGCACTGGACTGGCGGGTGTGCTCGGCATGGGTGTGCGGCGCCGCAAGCGCAACGCGTAGGAACCCGCTGAGGGACGAAGGACGAATGGCGAGAGGAACAGAAATGTTCTCCTCGCCTTTCGCCTGTCGCCTCGCTTCTACTCCTTCTCGATTAATCCCTTCAGCGCATCTTTCACCCGGGGGTCATCGTTCCGCGATAGGGCGTTGACGGCCTGACGCCTCCGCTGCGCTGGTTCCGTGGGTGACTTGGCGAGCGACAACAGCCAGTTGACGTTCTCACTGCCGCCGGCCGTCGCGATCGACGAGATGATCGCGCTGCGTTCCGGATCGCTGTTGACTGACGGGTACAGATCGCGCAACAGCTTGTAGTCGCCGGCGACCGCGTACTCGTTGCCGATCCCACGAATGGCCGCCGCACGGCTCTCCTCGGGCAGTTCGGAACGATGAATCGCCTGCCGCACGAACTGCCGCGCGCGTGGATCGCCGGATCGGGCAATCGCCGCAAACGCCTGCCGCGAGACCCAGCCATCCGAATCACCCGAGAGCGCGATGAGCAGTGGAATGCCTTCACCGCGATCAAGGTTACCGAGCATGCTCAGCGCCTGGCTGCGAATGCCCTCTCCTTCGTTCTGGTCGTGCACGATCGTTTCGAGCGTGCGCTGTGCGACCGGCGCGCCAACGCCGCCTGTCTCGCCGCGACGCCGCGCCAGCCACGAGAGTGCGCTACCACGAATGTCCCGCGAGCGCGCCTGGTCGCGGACGAGCTGGGTCAGTTGCGGCGTGACCACGGCGCTGTCGGCCAGCATGGCGGGGAGCATCGCCTCCCGGGCGGGGCGTCCTTCAAGCGACATCGCCAGGCCAAGAAGGTACGAGGCGGCATCCGCGGCCGGTACCGCGCCGAGATCCATGCCGCCGTCGGGTTCGGTGGAGAGCGGACCTGCGTAGGTCTCGATCTTGACGATCTCGCGGCCCGACCGGACGATCACAGCGCGAATTGGCCCGGCGGTACAACTCTCGTCGTTACTACCGTTGGTGTACGTGCTGTAGTAGCCCGCTTCACTCGCGCGGAAAAAACTGCGTCCATTGCCGCAGACGCCCTGGCGGGCGGCGAAGTGGAACTGCAGCGTTCCGTCTCCGGCAGCGGAAACCAGCCGGTTCACCGTTTGCGCACCAGCACACGCCGCTAGTGTCGTAACGCCGAACGTCGCGATCGTGAGGGCCCGGCTCACTTGTCCACCAGCTGCAGCAGCAGACGCGAAGCGCGCGGATCCTTGCTGCGCGCGAGCACGGAAATCGCTTCCCGGCGCATCGATGGGTCGGTGCCGCTGCGCGCGATGTCGACGATCTTGTCGAGCGCTTCGGGTTCCTTGCGCTCGGCGAGGAGCTGGACGATCGTTGCGCGCATCGGGCGCTCCGACGACGCGTCGTACAGCTTGATCAGTGTGAGCAGGTCCATGG
>JBEPVV010000235.1:0-3785 GCA_041690795.1 Gemmatimonadota bacterium
ACCTGCTGCTCCGCTTCTACGACACCGAGCACGGCCGCATCCTGATCGACGGCCAGAACATCGCGGACTGCACGCAGGAAAGCCTGCGGGCGCAGATCGGCATGGTGACGCAGGACACGTCGCTCCTCCATCGCTCGGTACGCGACAATATCCTGTACGGCAAGCCCGATTCAAACGACGCCGATATGGAAGCCGCGGCGCGGTGCGCCGAAGCACATGACTTCATCGAGGGGCTGGCCGACGCAAAGGGTCGCCGCGCGTACGACGCGCACGTCGGCGAGCGTGGAGTGAAGCTGTCGGGCGGGCAGCGCCAGCGCATCGCCATCGCGCGCGTGATGCTGAAGGACGCGCCGATCTTGCTGCTCGACGAGGCGACGAGCGCACTCGATTCCGAAGTGGAAGCGGCGATACAGCAGAGCCTGTACCGGCTGATGGAAGGCAAGACGGTCGTCGCGATCGCGCACCGCCTGTCGACGATCGCCGCCATGGACCGCCTGATCGTGCTCGACCGCGGCCGCGTCGTCGAGGAAGGCGCCCACGACGCGCTGCTGGTGCGCAACGGTCTCTACGCGCGGTTGTGGGCGCATCAGAGTGGTGGCTTTCTCCACGACGACGACGACGCGGGTGCGCGCACGGGCCAAGCGAGCAACGATGAGATCGGCGACGAAGGGGCCCCGCCGCGCCTCGAGCCCGTGCGCATCGGGCATGACCGCCTCACCGGTTCCGACCCAAATACGTCGTAGGCACTTGTCATTCCGGCGCGGCGACGGACCCGCTGTGCGCCTGGCAACTTCCCGCTCTCGATCGAATTTGCAATGCGCACCCAATGGAAAACTTGAACCGGAAGCGATCAATCCAGGACCATTGACCATGACTCGACTTTTATTTGCGTTGGCCGTCGCGCTGTCTCAAGCACCCGCATGGGCCGCCGATGCAGCGGTTCCGAAGCCGGTACCCGGCCTTAAAACGGCGACCGGCACCGACGCGTCCGATCTCTGGTGGGTGCCCTCCGAGAGCGGGTGGGGAATGCAGCTCGTCCAGGAATCGGACACCATGTTTGCCACGTTGTTCATCTACGGCGCCGATGGAAAACCGACGTGGGTCGTTGCGCAGCTGGAAAGTCCGGGCACATACACGTACACCGGTCCGCTCTATGCGACGACCGGACCCTGGTTCGGCGGGCCATTCGACCCGGCTGCCGTCGGCGTGCGGCCGGCAGGGAGCATGACCTTCACGTTGCAGACAATCGGAACGGGTCAGCTCACATACTCGATCGATGGCGTGCAAGTCACCAAGCAGGTCGAGCGACAGACAATCGCGCTGGAGAATTACACGGGCAACTTCCTCGTGGCGAGCAAGATCCAGGCTACGGGATGCTTCAATCCGTCGGGCGATGCCATCGTCGCCGGCGGCTTCGTGGTGAACATCAGTCAGAGCGGCAACACGATGTCGATGATCTGGCAGTTTCCGAATGGGGCCGCATGCACGTACTCGGGCGGTTACGCTCAGAGCGGACACCTGGGTACGCTTGGAGGCGACTACACGTGCACGACGGGTGAGGTGGGACAGATGGTTTTCTTCGAGATGACCAACCGGCCCAGCCTCATGAACGGCCGCTTGGTTGGACGGAGTTCCAACCTGGGCTGCCAGTACACGGGATACTTCGCAGGGATAGACCCGAGTCGTGCGCCGAACTAGCGCGAACGGTCGCGAACGTCGCCGCGCGCGTCGATCCTGCCGTTGAGCGAGCGTGGAGACAACACCTGCATGAGGACGTATGCTGCACCTTCCCGCAATCGGGAAGACACTCCGACTGACATTCGCGTCATGCGCATTTCCAGGTATTGTCGTCCGCGGGGCGCGCGCCGCGCCTGCCCCGTGGCGTGGTCGCGATGGGCGTTCCGCGCGTGTGCCATCGTGGGGCTGCCGCTGCTGCTCACCGCCTGCCACTGGGCCGTCCTCGATCCACGAGGATCGGTCGGCCACGCCGATCGAACGATCCTGATCGGCTCGCTGGCCATCATGCTTGCAATCGGCATACCGACCATCGTCGCCACTTTCGCTTTCGCCTGGTGGTTTCGCGCGTCGAACACGCGCGCCCGCTACCGGCCCGACTGGGAGTTCTCGGGCGCCATCGAGCTCGTGGTCTGGGCCATCCCGACGATGGTGATCATTCTTCTCGGCGGCGTTGCCTGGATCGGGGCGCACGAGCTCGACCCGGCCAAGCCCTTGTCCGAGCGCGAGGCGCCGGTCGATATCCAGGTCGTCTCTCTCGACTGGAAGTGGCTGTTCATCTATCCGCAGGAAGGTGTGGCGAGCGTGAACCAGCTCGTGGTGCCGGCAGGCGTGCCCCTGCGCTTCACGCTCACGTCGGCAAGCGTGTGGAATGTTTTCTTCGTGCCGCAGCTCGGCAGCATGATCTATACGATGCATGGGATGCAGACGCAGATGAACCTTCGGGCGGACGAGCAGGGGACGTTTCGCGGGCTGTCGGCGCACTTCAGCGGCGATGGCTTCTCCGACATGCACTTCGCGGTCCGCGCCGTGGACCACAGCGAGTACGCCGCATGGATCAAGGCAACAAAAGGTGCCGGACCGACACTCGACGGCGCCGCATATATGGCGCTTGCGCGGCAAAGTGCGAACGTCGCGCCCTCGACGTTCGGCGACGTGACGCCGCAGCTTTTCGCCCAGGTCGTGCAGCAGGTGTTTCCACCCGGGCCCGGTCCTGCGACCGAGCGCGGGGGCGCAGCCGAGGCGACCGGGAGGGGGCACTGACATGTGGGGCAAGCTGACCCTCGAGGCGATTCCCTTCCACGAGCCCATCGTCATGGTCACGTCGGCGGTGGTGGCGATCGCGATCACTGCCGTCCTCGGCTGGGTGATCGTCAAGGGATACCTGCCCTACCTGTGGAAGGAATGGCTCTCCAGCGTCGATCACAAGCGCATCGGCGTCATGTATTGCGTGCTCGCGCTGGTGATGTTGCTGCGTGGCTTCTCCGACGCGATCCTGATGCGGTCGCAGCAGGCCGTGGCGATGGGCGGCGGCGGATTTCTGCCGCCCGAACACTACAACCAGATCTTCTCGGCGCACGGCACGATCATGATCTTCTTCGTCGCCATGCCGTTCGTGATCGGGCTGATGAACTTCGCCGTGCCGCTGCAACTCGGTGCGCGGGACGTCGCGTTTCCGGTGCTGAACTCCGTCGGATTCTGGCTCACCGCCACCGGCGCGCTGCTGGTCAATATCTCGCTGTTCATCGGCGAGTTCGCGCGCACCGGCTGGCTGCCGTATCCGCCGCTGTCCGAGCTCGCCTACTCGCCCGGCGTCGGCGTCGACTACTACCTGTGGGCGCTGCAGATATCCGGCGCGGGAACGCTGCTCTCCGGCGTGAATCTGGTGACAACGGTGCTCAAGGTGCGCGCGCCGGGCATGAACTATCTGCACATGCCGATCTTCTGCTGGACCACGCTCGCATCCAATCTGCTCATCGTCGCCGCGTTTCCCATCCTCACGGCCACGCTGGCGATGCTGCTGCTCGACCGGTACCTCGGGTTCCACTTCTTCACCAACGATGCCGGCGGAAACCCGATGATGTTCATGAACCTCATCTGGGCGTGGGGGCACCCCGAGGTGTACATCCTGGTGCTGCCGGCGTTCGGCATCTTCTCGGAAGTGTTCTCGACGTTCTCGGGCAAACCGATCTTCGGCTACCGCTCGATGGTGGCCGCCACGATGGCCATCTGCATCCTCTCCTTCATGGTCTGGCTGCATCCTGTCTCTT
>JBEPVV010000236.1:0-3783 GCA_041690795.1 Gemmatimonadota bacterium
CCAGAACACCGAGCGCCGCGGACCAATCATCCGGTCTGCGATCCAGCCTCCGGGCAGGCAGGTGAGGTAGACCATGGCGGTGTACAACCCATAGACCGGACCCGCCTTTGCTGCCGTCCACCCGAAGCCGCCACTGGCGATCGGTGCCGTCATGAACAGCACCAGGATGGCGCGCATCCCGTAGTACGAAAAACGTTCCCACAGCTCGGCGAAGAAGAGCGTGCGGAGCCCGGCCGGATGACCGAAGAATCCTGTCTGACGCGGCAGATTCACTTGGTGTCTCCCAGTTTTTTCTTGAGATGGGCGAGCTGAGCCTCGACCGCCGCTTCACGCGCGCGCTGATCGAGCAGGGCCTGATCTGGACCGGAGACTCCCGGGGTGTCCGGCGTGGACGCATCGAGCGGCAGCCCGCGCGATGCCGACTGGAACCGGGCCTTCGTCACGCCATACTCTCGCTCCGCCATGGCGAGTTCATCGCGCAGCACTGCAACCTTCCGGTCAAGCAGTTCGACGCGCTCGTTGGCACGCGCGGTGAACTCTTCTGCCACGCGTACCGTCTCCTCATCGCCGATCTCTCGGGCCTGGTTGCCGCGACGCGCATAGTTGGCGGCTTCGCCCTGAGCGATTTCGAGGTCGCGCTCGGCTCGCGTCAGCGCATCGCGGATCTGCGAGATGCCGACCTTGAAGTCGACCAGCGCTTCGCGCAGACCAGGCGCCTGCTCGCGCGTGGATGTCCTGTTGCCGGCCGCGAAGATGCGATCCAACTGCGCCTTGATGTCGTCGAGGTCCATTCGGGCTGCTGAAGGGGAAGAGCAGAATGCTACCCGCCGCCACGCGTAACGGTCAAGCAGCGCCGCCTCATGTAGATTGAGCCGATGATCCTGTTACGCTGGCCGGCAGCGCTCCTTCTGGGCACGGTGCTCCTCCTGCCCGCCTGCAATCACAGCCCCGGATCAGTCTCCTGCGGTCTCGACGCGCTCACCGGTCCGCTGACCGTCAAGGAATCGTTCGGGCGCGGCAACGTGCTCACCGCGGTCCCCGAAGTCGTTCCCGCCTCGTTGCCGGTGCGGATGGTCGCCGGACCGGCGTGGCGATCCAGCGTCACCGTCGACGGCATCCACTGGCGGGTCCACACGCTTGGTCACGTCGCGAAGCAGCTGCGCCCCGGCTACGGTGTGCTCGTCGTCGACGAAGGCAACGCGCCGCTGGGCGTGCTGGTTTTCGAAGGCCGTTTGATTCCCGGCGCCTACGACCTGGGAACCATCGCCGTCGGCGATACCACCGTGCCCCTCCTCGGCGTTCGCATCAACCCGAATGCGATCGGCAACCCTGCCTGCCCCGTCTTCCCGGATTCGCTTCGATGAGTCGACCCCGCATTGCTGTCGCCGGCGTGACCCGTGCATGGGAAGGGCAGACCCGCGTCGGCGTCAACGCCAACTACGTGCGCGCCGTGCTCGCTGCGGGCGGCCTCCCGATCATCTTCGTTCCCGATCTGTCGCCGGAAGAAACGGTCGAACTCTTCGGCGAGTGCGACGGGCTGCTGCTCACCGGCGGCGAAGATGTGCATCCGTGCCACTACGGCGCGGAGCCGCACGTGAACCTCGGCGACGTCGATCCGCGACGCGACGCCAATGAGCTCGCGCTGGTGGCCGAAGCGCGCGCGCGCGACCTGCCAATCCTCGGCATCTGCCGCGGCATCCAGCTCTGCAACGTTGCCTTCGGCGGCACGCTCTTCCAGGACCTCCCCTCGCAGCGTTCCGGCGACATCAACCACGATTCGCCCTCGCCCCGTGACGTTCGGTGTCACCCGATCATTGTCACCGAAAACAGCCGTCTCGCCGACATCCTCGGCGTGACATCGCTCGACGCCAACTCCTTTCACCACCAGGCGGTCGATCGCGTCGGCGACGGGCTCGTCGTCTCTGCGCGCTCGCCTGACGGCCTCGTCGAGGCCGTCGAAAGCGCCGACCCCCATGACTGGGTTGTTGCGGTTCAGTGGCATCCCGAAGAGCTGGCGCTTCAACCGGAAGCGGCCGACCTGAAGCTTTTCTCGGCGCTGGTCGCCGCCGCCCGCAGGGGTTGAGCGCGGTCAGCGCCGCCACGCGATGACCAGCCCGGACGGGCTGCCCCATGTGCTTCATGTCGCCAGCGGGCGAGAATGGCGCGGCGGTCAGCATCAGGTAGTTCTCCTTGCCGACGGCCTGCATCAGCAGGGCATCGCCACATCGGTCATCACCGGCCACGACACGGAACTCGCGCGCCGCCTGCGCGACGCCGGCGTCCATGTGATGCCGGTGCGATGGGTGCTTGGCATCGACCCGGGAGTTGTGTGGCGCGTGCTTCGCGCCGGCGACTCCCGCGCGATCCTCCACGCCCACGACAGCCACGCGCACGCGATCGCCGACGCCGTCGCACGACTTCGCGGCAACCCGCTCGCGGTAACCCGCCGCGTCGACCGGCCAATCCGGAGCGGTCGCCGCTACCGGCGCGCCGACGCGGTGATTGCGGTGTCGGAAGCGGTTCGGCAACGCGTCATTGCAACGGGAATCGCAACGGAACGCGTGCATCGCATCGCTGATGCGGTCGACCTCGATGCCGTCGCGCTGGATGCTGCAACGCCGGTCCGCGCGAACGGCTCACCGCTGATCGTGTGCATCGCCGCGCTGACGCGTGAAAAGGGAATTGACCTCCTTCTCGACGCTGCGCACGCGTTACACGCGACCCACCCTGGCGCGCGCTGGCAGGTGATTGGTGAAGGAATCGAACGCCGTGCGCTGGAGGCGCAACGACGCCGCCTTGGACTCGACGACGTCGTCGACCTGGCTGGCGCAGGCATTCCTGCGGCGACGGTATTGCGCCGCGCCACGGTTGCGGTGCAGTCGTCACGGAGCGAAGGGCTCGGGTCGGCAGTGCTCCTGGCGCTGGCGCTGGGCGTGCCGGTCGTGGCGGCGGCGACCGGCGGGCTCCCCGATGCGCTGGCACATGGAGGCGGCATCCTGGTTGCGCCGGAGTCGCCACTGGAACTGGCGGAGGCGGTCCGGCGTCTGTTGAATGACCCCGAGCGACGGCGACAGCTGGGCTCGGCAGGCCGATCGGCCGCACAGGAGTTCTCGGTGCCGCGATTGGTGCAGCGTACCCTCGACGTGTATCGTTCGATCGCACATTCTCAAGGCAGACGATGATCTACTTCTGTATTCCCGCGCACGACGAAGCGGCGACGATTGGTCTCGTGCTCTGGAAGATCCGCCGCGTGCTCGACGAATCGTCGCGCGAGTATCACCTGCTCGTGGGCAACGACGCGTCGACCGATGCGACGGCCGAGGTGCTGGCGCCGTACACCAAGGCGCTGCCGCTCACCGTCATCACGTCGCCGGTGCAGATTGGCTACGCGGCAACCGTGGAGGTACTGCTCAAGGAAGCGCTCAAGCGTTCGGACCGGCACAAGCGTGACGTCGCCATTCTTCTGCCCGGTGATTTCGGCTCTGACCCCGCCGACCTGCCCGAGTTCCTGAAGCGCATCGACAGCGGTGCCGACCTCATCGTCGGCGAAGGCACGGTTGATGGCGAGCCCGACAAATGGCAACGGCGGGTGCGTCGCTGGGCGCCGCGGCTGCTCGGTCGCCAGGCGCGCGTCGAGGGGGTTCGTGATGTGGTCTCGGGATTCATCGCCTTCCGCCTTGTGGCGCTGCGCAATGCCTTTCGCGAACGCGAGCAGTGGTTGACGACCGACGGCTGGGCGGCCAATGCACAGCTTCTGGCGTGGGCAGCCGCTGGAGCGCGTCG
>JBEPVV010000237.1:0-3781 GCA_041690795.1 Gemmatimonadota bacterium
CGTGTGCCCAGTACGGATCAGCGGCAAGCGAAGTCTGCAGGTCGAGCAACTTGTCGTGCCGGAACTCATCGCCCGGCTTGAACGAAATGCGCGTGGCCAGGAAGCTGCTGTCGAGAATGTCCTTTTCCTGGTGAAAACGCACCGGCCCGAAGGTGGCCCGCAGACCGGTGTTGAATCGGATGTCGATCTGCGCGGTGTCGGCGGTGCGATCGACCAGCACGACGCTGGTGTCGAATCGCGCCTTCAGGTATCCGCTGTCGGACGCGGCAGTGAGGAAGGCGAGCTTGGCCGTCTGGTACGGGAGATGAAGCAGCGTATCGCCGCGGTGCAGGGGGAACGCGGACACGGCTTTCTCGAAGACCGGTGTGTCGTGCCCCTCACCCGTGACCGCGATGTTGACTGAGCGGACCCGGACCACGGGACCGGGATCGATGACGTACCGTGCCGTCCAGTTGTCCCCCTCATGCTCCAGCGACTTGGTGACGCGCGCGTGGTAGTAGCCGAACGGTTGCAGCGCGGCGTCGATGTCGTCGTCCGCCTTCCGGTGCAGTCGCTGGATCTGGCCGGGTTCGATCCGGCCCGCGTGCGCCTCGCGCGCGATCTGGAGAACGGCGCGGACATTGTCCGCCGCATCGCCGTGCACGCCCTCGATGACGACCTTCACTTTCGCCGCTTGTGCAGCCAGCGGTCGCCCGCAGGCGATGCAGAGTGCGAAGCCGCGCAGAGCGGTCGGCAGCAGCCGGCCAATAGCGGTCGTAAGTCGGTATCGTGCCATGAGTTATTTCGTGGACGACGAGTCGGAGGGGGGTGACACAGGGCGCGCGGCCATGCTAGGGTTCAGCCGACCGCAAGCGTCACTCCACTCCCTCGTCGTGAGAGCCATGCCCGAACCCGAGATTGCCGAGCCACCGCTGTCGCCGACCCTGTTCGATCCGCTGGCGCAGAAACTGTTCAAGGCGCGTACCGTGATCATTTCGGGCGAGATCAACCAGGCCCTGGCCGAGCGGGCGATGTCGCAGTTGCTGGCGATGGCGGCGGATGCCGACACCCCGATTACAGTCTTCATCAATTCGCAGGGGGGGCACGTCGAAGCCGGCGACACCATTCACGACATGGTGCGATTCATCACGCCCGAGGTCCGCATGGTCGGCACGGGATGGGTCGCAAGCGCCGGCGCGCTGATCTTCGTTTCGGTGCCGCGCGCCCAGCGGTTCTGCCTGCCCAACACCCGCTTCCTGCTGCACCAGCCCGCAGGCGGCATGGGCGGCACCGCGTCGGATATCGCGATCGAAGCGCGCGAGATCGTTCGCATGCGCGAACGGCTCAACCGGATCTTTGCTCGCGAAACCGGCCAGAGCATCGAGCGAATCGAGGACGACACGACCCGCAACTTCTGGCTCGACGCCGAAGCCGCGCGCGAGTACGGACTGGTGGGAAAGATCATCGGCAAGCAGAGCGAACTGGAGTAGTTCACGGATGAGCGCGCCGGGGTTCGCCGATCACTTCTCGCTGGTGGCCTCGGACTACGCGCGCTACCGACCGACCTATCCAGACGCTCTGTTCGACTGGATTGCGAGCCTCGCGCCGGCGCACGACGCCGTGTGGGACTGTGCGTGCGGGACCGGCCAAGCGGCGCTTCCGCTCGCGGATCATTTCGCGCAGGTTTTTGCCACCGACGCCAGCGAAGCGCAGATCAGCACTGCACCACCGCACCCCCATATCCGCTGGAGCGTGGCGCCGGCAGAGTCGAGTAACCTCACGCCAGCTTCGGTGGCGGGCGTGACGGTCGCGCAGGCGTTGCACTGGTTCGACCTGCCGCGTTTCTGGGCCGAAGTGCGGCGCGTGGTCAGGCCCGGGGGCTTCATCGTGGCGTGGAGTTACGGACTCGGACAGACTGACGATCCGACCGTGTCGGCGATGCTGCGCCATTTTCACGATGAGGTGGTGGGCGACTACTGGCCGATCGAGCGCGGTCATGTCGATGCCGGCTACGCGCGAATCGAAATGCCGTTCGCGCGCATTGATCCGCCACCGATCGAGCTCCGTGATCAATGGACCCTCGACCGCCTCCTCGGCTACCTTCGCACCTGGTCGGCGACGCAGCGATACCTGGCCGCGAAGGGCATCGATCCGGTGGTGGCGTTCGCGGGCGAGCTGCAGCCGCGCTGGCTGGCGTTACGCGAGCTGACATGGCCGCTGACGATCCTCGCCGGGCGGGTGTAGGCCCGCGGCCAACGCAACTCTCCGCTGCCGGTAGCGCGTTCGCGACGATGGTGCCATCGTTGAGCGCCTTCATCTCCGAGTCCTTCATGTACCGATTCGTTCTGGTCACGACGTTCCTGATGGCTCCGGCGGCAGCACCCGCGCAGAAGCCGCTGCCCGCAACGCAGCAGGTCGCGCTGGCCGTTCTGCCCCTGCCTGCCGCCTTCCGTGGCGACGCCACCGTGCTTGGCTACAATGCCGCGGGGAAGCTGGTCACGCTGCGTGCGGGTACGGGTGCCATGATCTGCCTGGCGAGCGACCCCAAGCAGCCGGCGTTTGGCCCGGCCTGCTACCAGAAGTCGCTGGAGCCTTTCATGGCTCGCGGCCGGGCGCTCCGCGCGCAGGGGATCACCGGATCAAAGGTCGACAGCGTCCGCTTTGCCGAAGTGAAGGCAGGGAAGCTGGCCATGCCGAAGCAGGCGGCGACGCTCTGGGCGTTGGATGGTCCGATGAGCGGGGTCAACGTCGCGGCGGGTACCGTCACTAGTGCCATCAAGCCGCGCTATTCGGTGTACATGCCCTTCGCGACTGCGGCGTCGACCGGACTGCCGGACCAACCGATTTCGAATGGACCATGGCTGATGGACGAGGGCACACCGAAAGCGCACATCATGTTCACGCCGACGATGAATTGATGCGCAACGGCCTGGCGGCTTTCTGGAGGACGCGATGCTGATCGATGCGGTCAAGCGGGCCCTGATGCGCGACCTGGCAGGGTTCGGCCTCGTGCTCGAAGCGTATCCCGACGAAACGTCGGTGTGGCAGCTGCCTGCCGGCGTCAACAATTCGACTGGCACGCTCACCCTGCATGTCGTCGGTAACCTGCGGCACTTCATCGGCGCGATCCTCGGGCAGAGCGGTTATGTGCGCCATCGCGACGTCGAGTTCAGCGATCGCGACCTGCCCCGCGTCGAACTGGAGATGCTGCTGGCGGTTACCCGCGACGAAGTGGCGCGCGCCCTGGAGCACTACGACTCCGACCTGCTGACGCACGATTTCCCTGTCGTGCTCGGCAACACGACGCTGTCGAATGGCCAGATGCTGGTGCATCTCGCCACGCACCTGGCCTATCACCTCGGCCAGGCCGACGTCCATCGTCGCGTGGTGACGGGGCAGTCGAACGGACTCGGACTCGTTTCGCTGCCGCCGCTGGCAGAACTCACCCTCACCTGACGAGGCGCTCATGCGCTGGTCCCTGTTGCTTGGCGTCGCGCTGATTCTGGCCGGCGGTGTGGTGGTTGCCAAAGGACTGAATTACAACAGCAAGCACGACGTGATCGATCTGGGGCAGCTGCGCGTGTCGGTGGATGAAAAGAAGCCGGTGCCGCCGTGGATCGGCGGCGTGGCGGCGCTGGCCGGCCTGGTGCTGGTTTTTGCAGGCGGTTCGCGCAAGGCGTGAACAGGAGCGTGGTTGCCATCGTGCTGGCGGCGAGTCCGATGGTGGCACTCCGCGCACAGGATCGACAGGAGTCAGCCCGGTGTGTGTTCGACACCGCGGCACATCGCGACACGGTGATCA
>JBEPVV010000238.1:0-3769 GCA_041690795.1 Gemmatimonadota bacterium
CCGATGCCCCGTGGCTGGGTGCCCAGCCTGCCATCACGATCGCCTGGCTGTGGTGGCCGATCATCCCCTGCATGAAATGAGTGTCGGCCAGCGTGAAGGGGTAGCGTCCGTCGGCGGTGATGAAGGACGAGGGCTTCGGCGCCTCGCCCTGCGCCGCAGCGGCCTCGCAGCAGGCCAGCAGCAGTCCGAGGGTCGTCGCAGCTGTGAACATGCGTGACTGGCAGATCATGGGTACCTCGTCGTCTCGACGGAGTGGACTGGAACTCCGCGACTGCTCATCTTGGAACGATGCCGTGTCATGCCGACAGCCGGACGATCGGAACGCGATGGCGACTGTGGCCGAGAATCAGGAAGGCTATGCAGGCGACGGGTAGATTCGCAAGCGGACCAGTGTCACCCCAGCACGCCAAACCTCTCTTCCTGGCGGATAACCGTTGATCACAGCATTTGTCGGCGCAGTGATGATCTCCGCGTCGAGCGCGCGCGCGACACCTCCACCAGCGCGATACGCGAGCGTCGACCTGCGCGCCGCAACGGCCTTGATCGTCCGTGTCGTTCCATCCGGGGCGCGATTCTTTTCTGTCGCAGCGATTGCTCCGGACAGTGCCGGAGATGTCTTTGAAGTCGAGAGCGAACAGGGGCGGATCGTTCTGCGCGGCTCGAGCGGCGTGGCCATCGCCTCGGCGTTGAACTGGTACCTCGAACACGTAGCCGGCGTGAACATCGACGCGCCGCTGCGAGTGCTGCGACTCCCGCTGCCGCTGTCGCCAGTTACCCAGCGCGTTCGCGTCGTCACGCCGCATCGGATCCGCTACTTCTTCAACTACTGCACCTTCTCCTACAGCATGGCGTGGTGGGGCTGGCCGGAATGGCAGCGGATGATCGACTGGATGGCGCTCAAGGGGATCAACACGCCGCTCGCCGCGACGGGGCAGGAGGGGACATGGCGGCTCACGCTGCGCGACATGGGATTCAGCGAGGCACAGATCGCCGCGTTTCTGGTCGGCCCCGCGTACCTGCCCTGGGGATGGATGGGCAACATCGACGGGCTGGGTGGTCCGCTGCCGGCGTCGTGGGTTGACAGTCATGTCGCGCTCGAGCGGCAGATTCTCGCACGCGAGCGTTCGCTCGGCATGCAGCCGGTCCTGCAGGGGTTTACCGGGCATGTGCCCGAGTCGATCAAGGCGGTCTTTCCCGCCGCGCGCATCCATCGCACTGGCGACTGGTCGGCCGGGTTCCCCGGTACCTGGTTCCTCGACCCGCTTGATCCGCTCTTCCAGCGCTTCGGCCAGACGTTTCTCAAGCGGCAGACCGAACTCTTCGGTACGGACCACTACTACGCTGCGGACAGCTTCAACGAGATCGATCCGCCATCCAACGATTCAACCTTTCTTGCCGGCATGGGTCGCGCGGTCTACGAGTCGATGCACACCGTTGATACCTCGGCTGTCTGGGTATTGCAAGGCTGGTTTCTGTACTATCAGGCAAAGTTCTGGCAGCCGCTGCAGGCCCGCGCTTTGCTCGGTGCGGTGCCCGACGACCGGATGCTCGTCCTCGACCTGTATGGCGACCAGCATCCAGTCTGGCGGAGCCGCCAGGCGTTCTATGGCAAGCCATGGATCTGGAATGTGCTCTATAACTTCGGCGGCAAGAGCAGTCTCAACGGAGACCTGCCGCGAATCGCCGCCAACCTGGCCGATGCCGAGTCGAGCACTGAGCACGGCAAGCTGCGCGGTGTGGGCATGATGATGGAGGGACTGGGCACCAATCCGATCGTCCCCGATTTTGTCATGGACATGAACTGGCGCTCCGACGTACCGGCGATCGAGTCGTGGACCAGGGCATACGTCGACCGCCGGTATCGCTCGACCAATGCCGATGCATGGAGCGCGTGGCAGATTCTGTTGCAGACGGCCTATCGGTCAGCCGCGCAGAGTGGGACTTTCCTGGCCGAACGGCCGGGCTTCTACGTCCAGAAGACGGCGTACCGGACAGAACCGGTGCTGCCATACGACGGCAAGCGCCTGACCACCGCGCTGGAGCTACTGCTCCGCGCATCGAACTCACTCGGACGGAACGACAGCTATCGCTACGACGTGGTGAACCTGGCCCGACAGGTGTTCGATCAGCTCGGCGTCCCGTTCGTGGGCGCGGTGCAGCGCGCGTTCGAGCACGGAGACCAGCTGGCGTTGGCTACCGCGGAGTCGCGCGTGCTGGAGCTGCTAGCTGACATGGACCGGCTGGTTGGAACGCGGAGGGAATTCCTGCTCGGGCCGTGGCTCGCCGACGCGCGGCGCTGGGGTCGCACGAAAGCCGAGCAGGATCTCTACGAATGGAATGCGCGCAACATCATCACGCTCTGGGGCACCAAGTGCACCGAGGGCGAGAACGACGACCTGAACCTCTACGCGTACAAGGAATGGCAGGGGATGTTCGCCTCCTATTACCGGCCGCGGTGGCAGCGTTTCTTCGACACGCTCAACGAAAGCCTCGCCCAGCATGGTGCGTTTGATCGGCGACCGTTCGCGACAGCGAGTTGCGAATGGGAGCAGCGCTGGTCTGCAGGGCACGAGCAGTTTGCGCGCGACCCCTCGGGCGATGGCGTGGCCATCGCCAGGGCCCTGTTGACGAAATACCGCCGGGAGCTGGGCAACTGAGGCTGCCGCGGCCGAGCGCCACGGTCATCAAGACCGCCGCATTGCTTTTCTCTGGGCTGGCGTCTGCCTGCTCGGTGCAGTGTATTTCGTGTTCCGGGCGTAGCACTTCACGCCTGTTCCATTTTTCCTCTGTCTGCGGAGCCTGAAGATGACGAGCCGATTTTCCCTGATACTGATCGCGATGGCCGCGGCTGCACTCCCGCTTGCTGCGCAGCAAGACACGCACCCGGTCAGCATCGGTACGGGCGCCGCACGTGAGGTCTGGCTGCAGATGAGTACCTACGTCACGCAGTCGGCCGAGGATATGCCGGCGGCGAAGTATGATTTCAAGCCGACCGCTGCGGTACGGAGTTTCGGTCAGTTGATCGGTCACGTCGCCGGGTCGCAGTACATGTTCTGTGCCGCGGCGCTGGGCGACTCTGCGCGCGCCGAGAATGATGTGGAGAAGTCGACCACGACCAAGGAGGGGCTGGTTGCTGCCATGAAAGCGTCCAACGCTTACTGCGAGCGTGCCTATGCCCAGGGTGACGGCGAGGCCCAGCGAAAGGTCGCGCTCTTCGGTCAACAGGTCACGCGGATGTATGCACTCGTGCTCAACGCTGCGCACGACGGCGAACACTACGGCAACATCGTCACCTACCTGCGACTGAACGACATGGTCCCGCCGTCGAGCAAGGGGCCGTGATGTCCCCGACGATGCACGCCAGCGGGACCTTCGACGTGAAGCTCAATCCCCTGGCCACGTACAACACCGATGAAGGCGCCGGCCTCGCGCGGCTGGCGTTGGACAAAGTCTTTCGCGGGGACCTGGCGGCGACGAGCAAGGGCGAGATGCTGGCTGCAGGCACCGGCGTCGAGGGGTCCGCGGGATACGTCGCCCTCGAGCGGGTGACCGGCACGTTGAAGGGAAAGGAGGGGAGCTTTGTCTTCCAGCATAGCGGGACGATGAATCGCGGCGCCCCCAAGCTGGAGGTCACCGTCGTGCCCGACTCGGGGACCGGCGAGCTGGCGGGGCTCAGCGGCACCTTCGCTATCGAGATTACCGGCGGGAAGCACCGGTACGAGTTTGAGTTCTCGCTGGGAGGGCGCTGACCGGCGACCCCAGCTGGAAG
>JBEPVV010000239.1:0-3744 GCA_041690795.1 Gemmatimonadota bacterium
CGAGAAACTCATGCACGATCTCCACGCCGCCATCCGCTCGCTGCGCAAGCAGGCCTCGTTCACCACGCTCGCGCTGATCACGCTCGCCCTCGGCATCGCCACCACCACCACCGCCTTCGCGGTGCTCGACACGGTGCTGCTTCGACCGCTGAGATACCGCGATTCCGATCGCCTGGTGCTGATTCGCGAGAAATCGGCCAAGGGCGAACTGGGCTCCGTCTCCTATCCCAACTTCGCCGACTGGCGCAGTCAGGCGCATAGCCTTTCCGGCGTCGCGTCCGAGATGTATCCGTGGGCACAGACGGTCAAGACCGGCGGCGATCCAATGCGCGCCTCCGTCATGGGCGTGTCACTCGGATTCTTCCGGATCCTCGGCGTCGCCCCATTCCTCGGGCGCGAGTTCAATGCCGATGAGAACAAGCCCGGTGGCGCGCCGGCGATCATGGTGTCCTACGAGTTCTGGAAGACGCAGATGGGGAGTCGTCTCGCGCTCGGCTCGATCCAGTTCGGCGATCACGGCATGCCTGTCGTGGGCGTGCTGCCAGCGGGATTCCACTTCGGCGACCAGGCCGATCTCTACTTTCCGCATGAACAGTGGGCCGGCACATGTCGCAGCTGCCACAACTACCGCGTCTTCGCGCGCTTGGCACCGGGGGCCACGCTCGCGAGCGCGCAGGCCGACATGTCGCGCCTGTCGCACGCACTGCTGGCGACCTACGGCAACGATACCAATGCGGCCGACGCGAGCGTCACCTCGCTGCGTGATTACCTCGTCGGCAGCTACCGCACGATGCTGACCGTGGTCTTCGGCGCCGCGGCACTGGTGCTGCTCATCGCCTGTACCAACCTCATCACGGCGCAGCTCGCGCGCGGGATGTCGCGCGGCCGGGAGATGGCGGTGCGCGCAGCACTGGGTGCATCGCGACGCCGGCTCGTGCGCCAGCTAATCCTCGAGAGCAGCGTCCTCGCCATCACCGGTGCGGCGCTTGGTGCGGGACTCGCGATGGTCTTCACGCGCGTGGTGCGGCTGGTCGGCACTGGCCTGGTCCCGCGGCTCGACGAACTGCGCGTGGACGGTCGTGCCCTGCTCTTCGTGGGCGGTGTGACGATGATGACGGCGGCGCTCACCGGTATCTATCCCGCGCTCCGCCTCGCCAGCGGGAATCCCGGTCGCCTGCTGCAGGGCGCGCGCGGTTCGAACGCGACGGTCCGCGGCTCGGTGTGGCGGATCTTGGTGGGCTTCGAGATGGCGATGGCGATGGTGTTGCTGGTAGGATCGGCGCTGCTGATCCGGACCTTCCATAACATCCTCAATGCCGACACCGGCTTCCGGACGCATGGCTTGGTCACGGCATCGATTTCCGCCGGCAACGTCGTGGACCTCTCGCAACTGGAAACGCTACGCAGCAACCTGGCCGCCCTTCCCGGCGTGCAGTCGGTGGCGTTCAGCAACCATCTCCCGCTCGATTGGGGGAGTACTGCCGGGCCGGTGCGGCGTCCCAGCGATCCGATCGACCATGACTGGCCCGCGATGGCAGGGTTTCGCCTGATCTCGCCGGAATACTTTGGCGCGCTCGGTCAGCCGATCCTGCGTGGTCGCGATTTCACGGCGGCGGATCGGGAGGGGAACGTCCGCGTGGCGATCGTCACGCCGGGAATCGCCGCCAAGCTCTGGCCGGGGCAGGACGCCATCGGACAGAAGATCGCCACCAACTATCTCATGACCCAGGATTCGGCGAAGAAGACGGTCGACGACTGGCTCACCGTGGTTGGTGTCGTCGCCGAGGCGTCGAACTGGGCGGCCGCGCGCGGCGACCAGAACGAGATCTTCATACCGATGGCGCAGCATCCGACGCACATCGAAGGTCAGCTCGTCGCCATGATCCGCGCGACCGGCGATCCTCATGCGCTCATCGCCGTCGTGCGCTCGAAGTTGCGGGAGCTGATTCCCGACACGCCGCCGCGGTTCGATACGCTCGACGATCGCATCGCACGCAGTGCGGCCGATCGTCGCTTCGCGATGGTCGCGTTGACGCTCTTTGGCAGCATTGCGATGTTGCTTGCCGGAATCGGCATCTACGGCACCATGGCCTACGGTGTCGCCAGCCGTACCCATGAAATCGGCGTGCGGATGGCGCTGGGCGCCACCAGTGGTCGGGTCGGGCGTCTCGTGCTCACCGAAGCGGCCGCGATGGCGCTGGGCGGCATCGGTGTGGGAATCGTGGCGGGATTGTTCGCGACGAAATATCTCGCGGCCACGCTTTACGGCGTGACCCATGTCGATCCCTTGGCATACGCGGCCGGGGCGGTGGTATTGCTCGCGACGGCGCTGCTTGGCGCCTACGTGCCCGCGGCGCGCTCCAGCAAGGTCGATCCGCTGACGGCGATCCGGGTGGAGTAGTGGAGTCCGATGAGGGATATGCCTCGGGCGCGGGATTGCGCGGTTACGTGATCACGGGGTGGGGTGTGCCGTGGATGTTGATTTCGTTCGCGGACGCGGCCGGTGATGTGTGGTGGCCGATGGGTCAGGCGCGGGCCGCGGTTGAGGCGCGATACCCGGGATTCGACAAAGCAAGTATCTCAGGTGCGCACGCGTCGATGGTGTGGTCGTGACCTGTAGCAGTAACCGTCGGCGCGCACATCACCGCGGCGCTTTCACGTTGGCGTAGTCGAAGTCGAGGGTCACCAGCAGGATGTCCTGGTCGACCAGATCGCGAACCGGGAGACCGCTCTTCGGCGAGATGTAGATCTTCGCGCGTCGGCCCGATTCCATCTTGACGTCATAACCCGTCGCCATCTCGCCCCGAATCGACACGGCGGGCAGCGGCCGACAATCGCTGAAGCCCGGGATCGGACCGGTGAAGCCGCCCATCGGATTCTGCGTCACGGGCGCGTGCATCCAGCGCCCATCCCCCAACAGCGTGTACATCGTGTTGCCGATCCAGGTCTCCTCGTGATGCTCGGTCGGAAAGGCGCCGGCCGTGGTTGCCGTGACGACGATGGTGGCGTGAAAGGGCGTCTTCGATTGCAGCGTAGCGGCAGCCTTCGCCGCCGTACAATCAGCGACGGTGGCGCTCGCCGTGTTGGGATTGGCAAGCATCACGGTACCGATGGCGGCAGCGATCGCGGCGAAAGCGACTCGGCGTGTCGCGTGGGGATTGGCATACATGCTGATGTGCTCCACGGAAGGGTGTGATCCTGTCCTCGCTTCACGGCGAGGCGCCCATAGCCTTCTTGCACAGATTGCCGATGGGAGCGTCGAGTATTGTACTCGGACGTTCCGGCGAAATCACCCTTCCTCCCTATTTCCGGGATGTCGCAGAGCGCTTCGCCGCTCACCCGCTCCGCAATGTCTATCTGACGACCTCGATCGTCACGTAGCAGAGACCTGCCGTGCCAACGGTCGGGTCGAGTGATCAGCTGATCACTGTTCATGACGCTACTGAACGTCAGGCTACGGACAAAGCGACTCGATGTGCCAGCAATCGTCGTGACTTCGCGCCACTTCTGCCCGCCGTCCGTCGACGACGCGGCGAAGCATGCGGTGTCGCCTGTCACAACAGCGTCGTGAATCATCAGCAACTGCCTGGTGACTCGCTAGCGGCGGACCAGGTAGGCTCTCAAGTCGGCAGCCAATTTCGGCGCAGTGAGAGATGAAACGGAGGCAGTCGTTTGGGTGAGCACGGCTGTTCCCTTGCTGCATCCGGCGCTGCCGGAGTATCGTAGGATTGCGTCCGCACCGCG
>JBEPVV010000240.1:0-3740 GCA_041690795.1 Gemmatimonadota bacterium
CGACAGCTGACCTCGGGCCCGGAAGACGCCGATAACGCCCCAAAACGCCCTGGGTCGGGCCCTGGTGCCATCACTCGGGCTTCCCCGCGGAGAGAAGCGCGCCCGCGTAGCGGGGCATCGGACAGGGCACAGAGAATGCTTATGTCTGGAGCGTACGGCCGCCTCGGGGCGGGGTTGCAAGTCGTAGATAATAACGCCCGTTACTGATACTGTTGACTGGGCAATCCCCCTCCTGTTCATGGAGGGTCCTCCGGAGAAACCATGTACGCGAGCCCGAATACTCCGGCGCAGGAAAGCACTCTGTTGACCACACTGGTGGTTGACGACGAAGAACCTGTCCGCAGTGTCCTTCAGCGGTTCCTCGCCCAGATCGGACACGAAGCCGTCCCCGCCGAGAGCGGCTCGCAGGCACTGGCAGAGCTGTCGCGCCGCAAGGTGTCCTGCATTCTTCTCGACGTCTCCCTTCCCGACGCATCGGGTCTCGACCTCGTTCCGGCGCTGCTCGAAAAGGAGCCCTACGCCGCGATCCTGATGCTGACCGCGCTCAACGACGCGCATGCCGCCGCGCTCTGCATGCAGCGCGGCGCGATGGATTACCTCGTCAAGCCGGTCGACCTCGGCGAACTCGAACGCGCCATCACTCGCGCGCTCGCACGTCGGCGGGAGATGATCGAACAGGCTGAAACGCAGGCGTGGCTGCAGCGCGAGATCGTACAGCGCGGCGCCGAGTTGCGACGCGAACGCGGCAACCTCGAACGCGTGTCCGTCTCGACGCTCGAAGCGCTGGTCAATGCCCTCGAAGCGAAGGATCCGTACCTCCGCGGACACTCGGCCCGCATCGCCGATCTCTCCGCCATGATCGCGTCGGAACTCGGGCTCAACGATGAACAGGTCGAGCTGGTGCGCACCGCCGGTCGCCTGCACGACATCGGCAAGATCGGCATTCGCGAGTCGGTGCTCGGCAAGCGCGGGCCGCTGACGGCCGAAGAGTTCGAGCACGTCAAGGAGCATGTCACCATCGGCGCGCAGATCCTGGCGCCGCTGACGCACCTGCGCGAACTGGTCGGCTTCGTCCGCTCGCACCACGAACGGATCGATGGCACCGGCTATCCCGACGGGCTGGCCGGCGAAGCGATCCCCATTGGCGCCCGCATCCTCGGCGCCGCCGAAGTGTACGACGCGCTCACCACCGCGCGTCCGTACCAGGAAAAGATGACTGGCGAGGAAGCCGTCGCACGGATGCGCGACCTTACCGGCACGGTCATTCATCCCGAGATCCATCGCGCCCTCGCCGCCGTCGTCGGCCGCCGCTCGACGCTGGTCTTCATCGATGAGCGCGAATCGCTGGGAGATGCGTTGTAAGAGAGAGGCGAACGGCGAGGGGCGAAAGGCGAGAGACTGCGTTACCCGTCACACCAACGCGCGATATTGCCCCAGCGTACACGGCGGCGCCCGCCATCTTCGCTCGATGCGCACCGGCTATTCCCTCCCCGAACTCCTCGTCGTCGTCATCATCATCGGCATCCTCACGGCCTTCGGCGTCCCCGCGCTCGTCGGGATTGCGGACGCGGCAGCGGTGCGGGCCGAAGCGGGGCGGGTCGTGGCGGCGCTCGACGCGGCGCGCGGCTTCGCGGTCCGCCTCGACGTCGTGACATCGTTGAGCATGAGCGACAGCGCATACGAGGTGACGGCGATCGTCGGCGCCGACACGGTAACGCCCTGGCGCAAGCGCGGGCCCGCAGCACGCGGTGTCACGCTCGTCGTGCCCGGGCGCAGCGTGCTCTTCGGTCCGTCGGGCGTGGGGATGGGCGTGTCCAATCGAACGATCGTGCTCAGCCGGGGACGGGCATCGCGACAGGTGGTCGTGTCGCGACTCGGGCGGATTACCTGGTGACGCTCAACCCAGCCCGTACTTCCGGATCTTGGCCAGCAGCGTCGATCGCGCAACGCCGAGCCAGAGGGCGGCCTGCCGCTTGTTGCCGGCGGTGAACCGCAGCACAGCGCCGATGTGCCGCGACTCTGCCCCCTCCAACGATTCCGGCGACGGCATCGCCGCACCTTCGCTGATCACGAAATCGGCCGTCGGCGCCACACCGGGCGGAAGCAGCTCGACTGACTCGCGCACCACCACGTGCCCGGCAGCTTGCAGGGCGGCAGTCAGCGCCGCCACGTCTTCGCGCGACGGATCGGAGACGAGCAGCTGGATGTGGAGTGGGCGCATCGAGCAAAGGTAAGAGGCGAGCCGAGTGGGACGCCATGCGCCATGCGCCATGCGGGCGAGACGGTAGCTTCGGCCACATTAGCCGGGGGTCTGGCCGAGTCTACTGGCGGGCCGCACCGCGCGTGGCGCCCGGCGAGTCGTGAATTCACTGCCCCCTCCCCCCACCGCTTTTCCTCGCCTGTCACTCTAGCGCGCCATCCCGGCCCTCGCTCCTGGCGCCGCAGTTCCCCCCGCTCTGCTGGTCGCCGAGGTTCTCGCCCGCGGCGGCGATCATCCGCGCACCACGCTGGTATTCAGCAATCGCAGCGGTCGCATTGAATCGGCGCCGTTCTGGGCCGGGCGCGACGAGATGATCGCCGGCATCCAGAAAGGCATGCTGGTGCAGGTGGTGGGACGGGTGACCACCTACCGCGACGCCAACCAGCTCGATGCCTCTTCGGTGCGCGCGCTGCCCAAGGGTTCGATCCCGCTGTCGGAACTGGTGCCAAGCGTGGGGCCGGTGGAGAAATACTGGACCTTCATCGACGAAGCCCGGCAGCGGCTGACCGCACCGCGACTGCGCGGGGTGCTCGATCTCTTCTATGCGGACTCCGCCTTTCGCGATCGCTACAGCGAGTGCCCCGGCGCCCCGGGCACCGGACATCACGCGACCCTGGGCGGGCTGCTGCAGCACACGTGTGAAGTGCTGGCCATCGGGCGCCAGATTGCGCGCATCGCGCACGCCGACGAAGAGCTGGTGATCGCGGGCGCGCTCCTCCACGATATCGGCAAGACCGACTGCTACACCTGGGAATCCGGGATCTTCGATACCAACGAACGCGGTCGTCTCATCGGTCATGTGGTGCAGGGACTGATCATGCTGCGACAGGCGCTCTCGTGCGCATCACCGACGCCATGCACGCCGGACGAGCACCTCCTGCTCGAGCACTACATCCTCTCGCATCACGGGAAGCTGGAGTTCGGCTCGCCCGTGCGACCAATGACGATGGAAGCCGAGATCCTGCACTTCGCCGACGACGCGAGTGCCAAGACGGCGTCCTTCGCCGACGCGTTCAAGAGCAAGGAGCTCTTTCCCGGCGAGGAACGCGTGTCGGCGCGAAAGGTCTGGCAGCTCGACAACCGCTTCATGTTCAGGGCGACGATGGATTTTGGAAGAGAGGAATAACTGAGAGAAGTGGGAAGGGAAAAGAACAAAGGCAAAGAGAAGCGAGACGAGAAAAGCGCGACACAGCTGCGTGGTAAAAAAGAAGCGGCCGACCAGTCTGGCTGGTCGACCGCTTCGCATTTCGGCGCAGCACTCGGGGGCGCTGCGGCGACATGAGCGCTACAGGTCAGAACGGCTCGCGGACCATTCGCCTGCACGGCCCTCCGAGGCGCTGGATCGGAGGAGATGAGACGCGCGAAACGCCCCATCGGTACTCCATCCAAGCTATCGGCGTGCCAAAATCCCGCAAGTGCCTGATTCTATTCGGGTTAGCTCACGTCAACGTGGGCAATTTGTGGCTTCGAAATGCTGTCC
>JBEPVV010000241.1:0-3719 GCA_041690795.1 Gemmatimonadota bacterium
CCGCATGTCGGAACTCAACCGCGACATCGCGTGGCATCCGCCCGACGTCGGCACCGGCCGTTTCGGTGAGTGGCTCAGCAATAACGTCGACTGGGCGCTGTCGCGCGAACGGTACTGGGGCACGCCGTTGCCGATCTGGGTCAACGACCGCGATCCGGCGCAGATCGAAGTGATCGGTTCGTACGAAGAGCTCAAGGCGCGGAGCGGCTTCGCGCCGCAGCAGGACCTCGACGTACACAAGCCGTGGATCGACGAGGTGACCTGGCCAGCCGCGGATGGCGGCACCATGCGCCGCGTGCCCGAGGTGATCGACACTTGGTTCGATTCCGGTGCGATGCCCTACGCGCAGTGGCACTATCCGTTCGAGCATCGCGCCGAGTTCGCGACGCATTTTCCAGCGGACTACATCTGCGAGGGCGTCGATCAGACGCGGGGCTGGTTCTACTCGCTGCTGGCCATCGCCACGGCCGTCTTCGACACCGCGCCCTATCGCAACGTGATCGTGAACGAGCTGGTGCTCGACGCGTCGGGGCTCAAGATGTCGAAGAGCCGCGGCAACATCGTGTCGCCATGGGACGTGATCGAACAGCACGGCGCGGACGCGGCGCGGCTCTACCTGCTGCTCGCCAGCCAGGTGTGGCAGCCCAAGCGGTTCGACCCCGAACAGCTGGTGGAAACGGCGGGCAGGTTTCTCAATACGCTGAAGCACACCTACCAGTTCTTCGCGCTCTACGCGGGCGACCCGGCTCCCGCCGCTGATGTTGCTCGCCAGGTCGCGACCGAGGCTGCCGCCCTGTCGGATCGATGGCTGCAAGGCCGGCTCGATGCGACCGTCGATGCGGTGCGGCATGCCCTCGACGACTTCGACGTCACCACCGCCGTGCGCGCCGTCGCGGAGTTCGTCGATGTCGACCTGTCGAACTGGTACGTGCGCCTCAACCGCGGTCGCTTCTGGGCGCCGGACGCGTCGGCTGACCCCGCCGCGGTCGCGACCCTTGAGGAAGCGCTGGTCACGACGTCGCGGCTGCTGGCGCCCGCCGTGCCGTTCACCAGCGACTGGATTCACCGGGCACTGCGCGGTGGCTCGGTGCATCTCGCCGGATTCCCCGTCGGACAGGGGCGTCTCGACCCGGCGCTCGACCGCGCCATGGACGCGATTCGTCGCCTCTCGTCCCTCGGCCGCGCGGCGCGCGAAACCGCAGGACTCCGGGTGCGCCAGCCGCTCGCCGTGATGAAGGTCGCCGTCCCGGCCGCTGTGCGCGGCGACACGTTCGATGCGCTGCTGGCATTGCTGCGTTCCGAAACCAACGTCCGCCAGATCGACGTCGTGGCATCCGACACCGACCTCGTCCGGCTGCGCGGCAAGCCAAACTTTCGCACCCTTGGCAAGCGATTCGGTGCCGACGTGAAGGCCGTGGCCGCCTATGCTGGCGCACTCGATCCTGCGGCACTCCGCGAACTGGAAGCGGGGCGGCCGCACCGCGGCACCTGCGGGGCGCTGGCGATCGAACTGCTGCCAGAAGACGTGGTGATCGAGCGCGACGTGGTCACCGACTGGCCGGTCGCCAGCGAAGGCGCGTTCGTCGTGGCCCTCGACCACCGGCTCACGCCCGAACTGGTGCGTGAAGGCATCGCGCGCGAACTCGTCAACCGGATCCAGCGTATTCGCAAGGACACCGGCTATGACGTGACCACGCGGATCGCCCTGGGAATCGAAGGCGATGCGGAGATCGTGGCCGCGGCACGCGAACATCAGGCGTACATCGCGCGCGAGACCCTGGCGCGCGAGTTGTTGGCAGGCGAAGCAGCAGACCCCTCTGACCGGCGTGAGCCGGTCGTGATCGACGACCATCGCGCCGTGATCACGGTGCGAAAGGTCGGGGACGGCCGGACCCCTTCCGGCCCACCACCTGCGGATGTCCGGTGACCAAGACCCAGCTCAAGCATCTTGAAAAGCGCCTGCTCGAAGAGCGCGCGCGCGTCATGAAGGAACTCGGCTACTACGACGAATCCTTCAACGCGACGCTGCAGGGTGCCGACGGCGACCTTTCGTCGTACTCGTTTCACATGGCGGATCAGGGGACCGACGCCATGGAACGCGAGAAGCAGTTCCTCTTCGCGTCGCAGGAGGGGCGCTATCTCTGGCACATCAACGAGGCGCTGCGCCGGCTCTACAACCAGCCGGACAAGTTCGGCCTGTGCCATCAGTGCGGAGCCCAGATCGACTACGCGCGCCTCGACGCCCTGCCGCACGCGCGGCTCTGCATTTCGTGCAAGGAAAAGGAAGAGGATGCGAAGCGGCGATAGTGCGTTGCGCCCCTTCTGGTGGGTCCTGCTCGTCACGGTCATCCTCGACCGCCTCACCAAGATCGTCGCCGACCGGTCACTGGGCGATCGTGTGGTGCAGGTGCTTGGCCCGATCGTACAGTTCCGGCTCGTGCATAACCAGGGCGCGGCGTTCGGGCTCGAACTCGGGGTGTGGCAGCGGTGGATCTTCGTGGTCATCGCGATCGTGGCCGTGCTGTGGCTGTACCGCGCGTCGCGCGAAGCACCGACGAGCGACCGACTGCGCCAGTTTGCGGTGGCGTTCGTCGCCGGCGGCGCGGCCGGCAACCTGATCGACCGGCTGCTCTCGGCGCGCGGCGTGACCGACTTCATCGACATCGGTGTTGGCGCGACGCGCTGGCCCACGTTCAACGTCGCCGACACCGCCGTGACCTGCGGCGCCGTCGCCCTGGCCCTCTCGCTCTGGCGCGAAGATTCGCGCCGCGCCCCCGCGACAACGCCCTCTGTCTGACCTCCTCGCCACCCCGGTGACCTTCTGCGTCGCCGCGGCGGCGACCGAGCGCATCGATCGCTTCCTCGCCGACCAGCTGGGAATGTCGCGCACCCAGTCAGCACGCCTTGTCGCCGAACGCTGCGTCGCGGTTGACGATGTCATCGTTCGCTCGTCGCGGGTGCTGTCGCGGGGCGACGTGGTCACACTCACGCCGCCCGATCGCGAGCCACCGCGGCAATTCACGCCCAACGATATCGCGCTCAGCGTCCTGTATGAGGACGACGACATCGCCGTCATCGACAAGCCCGCCGGGCTGGTTGTGCATCCTGCGCCCGGCCACTGGGACGACACCCTCGTCAACGCGCTGGTCGCGCGCGGTACCACGCTCGCCGGCGGCGCCGAAGGCCGTCCGGGCATCGTCCACCGTCTCGATCGCGATACCTCGGGCCTGATCCTCATCGCGAAGACCGATATCGCTCACCGGAAGCTCAGTGCGATGATCGCGGCGCGCCGGATCGCCCGGGTCTATGCGGCGTTGATCTGGGGCCACCTCGACGAAAGCCCGCTGGTGATCGATGCTCCGATCGGGCGCGACCTCCGGGACCGCAAGCGAATGGCGATACTGGCAGAGGGGAGAAAGGCGCGAACCGATGCCGTTGTGGTCACCCGTCTGGGCTCGATGGACCTGGTCCGCCTTGAGCTGCACACCGGGCGGACGCACCAGATTCGCGTGCACCTCGAATCGATCGGGCACCCGGTCGTCGGCGACCAGGTCTACGCGGCGGGAGGGTGGAAGCGGATATCGGGGCAGGGGCGAGCGCGGGCACGCCAGCTCGATGGCCTCGCGCCGCGCCAGGCGCTGCACGCCGCCCTTCTGGCGTTCCGCCATCCGGTGAGCGGAACGCCGCTGGAAGTCCGGTCTCCGTGGCCGGCCGACCTC
>JBEPVV010000242.1:0-3703 GCA_041690795.1 Gemmatimonadota bacterium
GAGCACGGTCTACTTCTCGCGCAACGCCTTCGCCAATCAAGCGGCGATCAACGTCGCGTGGAATTTTTTCGACTCGATCTGGTGGCGAAGTTACCGGACCGACAATCCGTATCGCGTGCTGGCCGTGGCAGATGCCGCCGCCATGACCGACAGCCTGCTGGCGAGCAGCGCGGTGTCCACGGCGAAGCTGCTGCGGATCGACCGGCCCAACGTTATCGTGATTCTCTGGGAGAGTCTCACCTCGAAGATCGTCGAGCGCCTGGGCGGTGTGGGCGGCGTCACCGACCACTTCGATTCGCTCTCGCACGAGGGCATCCTCTTCGATCACTTCTACTCCACCGGCGACCGGAGTCCCGAAGGACTGACCGGCGTGATCAGCGGATACCCCGCCCAGCCGACGACCGAGATCATCCAGCATCCACACAAGAGCGCGTCGCTTCCGGCGCTCCCCAGAGATCTCGCGCGGGCCGGGTATCACAGCAGCTTCTACTACGGCGGTGATCCCGAGTTCACCAATTTCAAGTCATACGTGCTGCAGGCAGGCTTCGGTACGCTGGTCACCAAAGAGGATTTTCCCCCGGCGGACCGGCATTCTGACTGGGGAGCGGATGATGACGTCGTGTTGCGGCGCCTGCTGGCCGACGTGCGAACGATGCCGCGCCCGTTTTTCACCACCCTCTTCACGCTCAGCAGTCACGATCCGTTCACGGTGCCGATGCCGACGGTAATCGCAGGCCGCGACCAGCGCAGTCTCTTCCTTAACTCGCACGTATATACCGATCGGAGCATCGGCGACTTCATCCGGCAGGCGCGGCGGCAACCGTGGTGGGACAGCACGCTGGTGATCATCCTCGGCGATCACGGCCATCGCCTGCCGGTCCTCGACTCGCTGCAGACCTCTCGCAAATGGGAGCTGTTTTCCATTCCCATGCTCTGGCTCGGCGGCGCTCTCGCGGTGCACGATACCGTGATCTCGCGCCTGGGCGTCCAGTCCGACCTGCCGCGCACGTTGCTTGATCAGCTCGGCATCGATGCAACGCCTTATCGCTGGAGCCGAAACCTGTTCGCGCGCGACGTGCGCCCATGGGCATGGTTCACGTTCACGGATGGATTCGGCTGGGTCAATCGCTCGGGCGGGGCGCTTGCCTGGGACAATGTGGGCAAGCGAATGATCGCGCAGCAGGGCCGGATTGGCGCTGAGGACGTCAAGGCGGGACAGGCGCTGCTGCAGTCGCTGATCGACGACTACATCACGCGCTGATTCCCCCTCCTACTCCGACTCCTCGACCGAGACTTCCGCGGCGCCAACTTCGTCGTACGCCACCTGCACGTTCCACGGCCGGCAGCACACTTCGCAATCCTGCACGTATTCCTGCGCCGCGCCGCTGTCGGGGTCGAGCGTGATCAGCATCGTCTCACCGCAATAGGGGCACGTCACTTCCGCTTCGGTCTGGAACTCCGAATCGGTCGCATCGTTGTCGCCCGGTTCCCGCGATGATTCCTCAATCGATTCGTCGTCATCCTGGTCGCGCATCTGCTGATCTCCCTGTCGGCCGCGACCGACAGCAGCCGGGGCCGCCGTCGTCGTCGCTTCGACGGTGAATGCTGCGTGGGTCTACTTGTTGGCAATCGTCAGCTGGTAGCCGTCGGGATCGACGACGGCAAACGCCATCGGGCCCCACGGCAGCGGTGCTGGTCCTTCGTGCAGCGTGATCCCGGCCTTGGTCGCGCGCTCGGCCAGCTTGGTGATATCCTGGGTGGTGTACAGCCAGAAGCGCACACCGACGCCCTTGACGCGCTCGCGCCCCTTGGCGAAGTCATCCTGGCCGATGCCGAATCGCGCATCGCCGGCCTTGAGCACGTAGTACCGGATCACGCCGTTCACCTCGCCCGGATGCTCGATCTCGAAGCCGAGCCCGTCGGTGTAGAACTTCAGGCTGCGCTGGAGGTCGCTGACGGTGACGTTGGGCGAGGTTCCGCTGGCGTGCAGTGTGTCGGCCATGACATCCTCTTGAGCGTGGGGTAATGGAAGATCCGGGACGGCAACCTAGGCGCAGCGCACGATTTGGGAAGGGGGTTTGCGATTACTTTCCCGGCTCCACTCTCCCGGAATCCTCATGACCTGTCGCACGCGTCTGCTTCCAGCGCTGCTGCTTGCAGCGTGCAGTACCGCGCCCCGTACCCAGCCCCAGCCCGTGGGCCCGCCGCCCGCAGCCGCCAGTCGATCGGCTGCGCCCGCTGGCCAGGATACCAGCGGACGGGCCGCTGGCACCGCGGCAGCGCCCAAGCCATACAGTCGGGTCATCACCGCTGAGGCGAAGACGCACCGGGGCATGTTCGCCGTCCACCAGGTGGGCGACAAACTCTACTTCGAGATTCCGGCGCGCGAGCTGAACAAGGACATGCTGATCGTCGGCCGGTACGCCAAGGCCGCCTCATCGGATCCCACACCCACCAACGGGTTCGGGGACTACGGCGGCGACGAGTTCAACGAGCGAACGCTGCGCTGGGAACGTCATGGCAATCGGGTGATCCTTCGCGCCACGTCGTTCGCGATCACCGCCGACACGTCCCTCTCGGTGTACAAGTCGGTCGAGAATTCCAACTACGGTCCCGTCGTTCGCGCCTTCAACGTCGAGACGTACGGACCCGACAGCGCCGCCGTGATCGACGTCACTCCGCTGTTCACGACCGCAATCCCCGAGATTACCGCCATTCGGGGCACCGTCGATGCGACCCGCTCGTTCATCGAGCGCTCGCTGGCGTTTCCCGACAACGTCGAGATCGAGGCCACGCAGACCGGCGTCGTCGCCGGCCGCGGCGGCCCCCCGGGCGTCCCGCAGCCCGCGACCAGCGTGCTCGCGCACTGGAGTCTGGTTCGCCTCCCCGACGTTCCGATGAAGATGCGCCGCTTCGATGAACGTGTCGGCTTCTTCTCGGTGCAGCACGTCGACTTCGGCACCAGCGAGCAGCGCGCCGCCACCCGTGACTTCATCACCCGCTGGCGACTGGAGTGCTCCGATCGCCGATCGGGCAACCTCTGTTACCCCAGGCAGCCGATCGTTTATTACGTCGACCCGGCTACCCCCGAGCAGTGGAAGCCGTGGATTCGGAAGGCCATCCTCGATTGGCAGCCCGCGTTCGAGGCCGCCGGCTTCAAGGACGGGATCATCGCCGCCGATCCGCCGGCCAATGATCCCGACTGGTCACCCGAGGACATCCGTCACACGATGGTGCGGTGGCTCCCGTCCACGGTGGAGAACGCAGTCGGTCCGAGTGTCAGCGATCCCCGTACCGGCGAAATCCTCAACGGGTCGTCGCAGATCTTCCACAACCTGATTTCGCTCGGACAGGCCTGGTACTTCACTCAGGCGGCGCAAGTCGATCCTCGCACGCACACGATTCCGTTCCCGGATTCGTTGACCGGGCGGCTGCTGGAATTCCTGGTTGCGCACGAGGTCGGGCACACGATCGGTCTCCAGCACGACCAGATCGGCAGTTCCACTTACCCGGCCGATAGCGTGCGCAGCCCGACGTGGGTCCACCGCATGGGTCACAGTCCGAGCATCATGGACTACTCGCGGATGAACTACGTCGCGCAGCCCGAAGATCATCTTGCGCTCGAGGACATCCTGCCGCACGTCGGTCCGTATGATCGTTATGCGATCATGTGGGGTTACACGCCGATTCCCAACACCACGAC
>JBEPVV010000243.1:0-3702 GCA_041690795.1 Gemmatimonadota bacterium
GCGCCGAGCAACGCGGCCGCGAGACGTTCGGCCACGGCAAGCGGTGCGTTGGGAAGGCCGAGCACGCGTACCGAAAGCTCGCCAGCGGCGGTGGGCCCCTGCCGCAGCACTTCGAGCGCGAGTTCGACCAGGGTTCCGGATGGATGAGCGGTCAATCCCGTCATGCGTCCTCAGTGACTCCCGCGATGATGAATAGCGTATGACAGCGTTTCGAGTTCGACCGCCAAGTTGACGTTCTTGACGTCGATGCCCGGGGGGATATGCAGCTGCACCGGTGCAAAGTTGAGCATGGCAGTGACGCCAGCGCGGACCAGGCGATCGACGATTCCCTGTGCCGCTTCGGCCGGTGTCACCAGGATCGCCATGTCGATGCGATGCCGCTTCACGATTGTTTCGAGATCGGCCACGTTGTCGACACTGACGGTGCCCCATCGCGTGCCAATCTTGCGGGGGTCGTTGTCCACGGCGGCAACAATATCGAATCCGCGGGCGCCGAATTCTGCGTGTTGAACCATCGCCCCGGCGAGGCGCCCCGCACCGATGAGGATGACACGATAGCGTCGATCGAGGCCGAGGATGCTGCGCAGCTGCGCCGCGAGCGCATGCACGTCATAGCCCAGGCCCCGCTTCCCGAACGACCCGAAGAACGACAGGTCCTTCCGCACCTGCGCCGATGTGGTGCCGGCGCGAGTCGCGAGCGACTCGGACGACACGGTATCGGCTCCCTGATCTTCGAACTGGTCGAGAAATCGAAGATAGACGGCGAGGCGGCGAACAGTGGAATCGGCGATCTTGCGGGGGAGCATTTGTGAAATGTTTCACGAGGAGGGAGTTGGGGCAAGTTGGAGCCCGTTGCGCCGGAAAAATCCTCTTGCGGACGCTGGTGCAGCTACTCTTGATCCATGCAGCGCTACGTCTGTCTCAGCGCGGTGCTGGTCCTGGCCTGTGCCCACTCCGACCCGTTCGTCCCAGCGACGTCAGTATCAGGCCCCGCGGATTCCGGAGCCAACGCGCAACTCACGTTCAATCCCGATCAGGATTACTGGCCCAGCTGGACGCAGGACGGCCGGGGGATACTCTACGCCTTCGTGGATCTGGCCCATCCGCTGCATCGCTGCATCGGCCTGCTGCCGCCCCAGGGCGGGACCCGCCGCTGGGAGCTGTGTGATAACCGTGCGGTGCGCGCGGACAGTCTCAGCAGCTACGAGGCGTTCGCGCTCGACAGCACGGGTCGGCTGCTGGTGGCTGAGGCCGTATCTCGCCGATCATCCGTTGGGTCGTCCTTGCCGTACACCACGCTCTGGCTCAGCGACACAGCGCATCCCTATGTGCGCACCAGTCTGCTCACGCTGCCGGTGCGCACCGACAATCTGCAGGTGACCTGGCTGGCCGACATTCAATGGACCGGGCGGACCAGCTTTCTGGCGTTGGGGCAACTGGAAGGGCTGACGGCCGGAGATTCGATTTTTGCTCAGAGTGGATCGGTGCTCCGCGGTACAATCTCCGACGGAGCGGCCACGCTTGCTTCGATTGCCGGCACCGACAGCGCGACGAGTTACTCGCTCGCCAATGACGGCGCGACGCTGGTGTTCACCGTAGCGCACGACACAAGACTGTTCACCGTCCCACTCACAGGTGGTGTTCCCGTTCCCGACCGGATTCGGCGTAGCGGGCCCGACACGGTGCAGACGCTGCCGGCCGAGCCCACCGGAGTGAGCTGCGCGGGATCGGTCTGCATTGTCGCGCGCGACAGCGTCACCGTCTTCGGTACGTACTTCGACCTTGCTGATGGCCGTTGCAGTGCCACTCCATGCCAGCGGTTCGGGTCGCGACGTGCGAACGGCGGCGCAACGTTGCGTCGTATTTCGCTGACCACCGGATCGGACGAGGTGCTGGCCATGGCATGCGCCACCTATCAGACACCCAAAGTCTCACCGATCGGCAGCGACGTCGTCGTGCAATGCGGTGGCAATTGGGGGCATCTGCAGACGACCGGATTGCGAGGCTCCGACCTCCGGCTCATCAAGGGGGCGCTTCACTGAGGGCTGGCGTCACACTGAAGGTTTGGGCAAGTCGGACAGCTGCTCCAGCTGCCGCTGCAATCTCAGGAACCCCGGCACATCCACGTTCTCTGGCCGCAGTTCCCCATCGATGCCGGCCGCTTGAAGGATCGCCATCGCCGCCTCGGCGCTCACCCCGGTGGCTTCGCGCAGCGCCTTCACCATCCGCTTCCGTCGATAGGAAAAAAGTGAAGTCACCAGCCGCCTGAACGCCAGCACTCCTTCCGCCGCCACCAGTGGCGGATCGCGAGGGACGAGATGCAGCACGGCCGAATCGACCTTCGGCGGCGGCGCGAAAGCGCCCTTCGGAATCACGAACACGCGCTCGGGCGTGGCCATCGCCTGGATACCGATACTCAACGCCCCGTAGTCGTGACTTCCCGGGAGTGCGACGATGCGATCGGCCACTTCGCGCTGCACCAGAAAGGTGACCGACGCGGGCAGCGGCGGTGTCAGCGCAATCGCGAGTAGCGGCGACGTGATGTTGTACGGGATGTTTCCGGCGATGAGCCACGACTTTCCGGTCGCCACCCACGGCTGCACCAGCGCATGCCAATCCATCGCCAGCGCGTCACCAACAACCAGCACCAGCTCGCGACCGGAAAACCGCCGCGTGAGCATGGCGCGCATCCTTTCATCACGCTCGATCGCGACCACCGTGGCACCACGATTCAGCAATGCCTCGGTCAGCGCACCCTTTCCCGGCCCGATCTCGAGCACCACGTGCGATGGGTCGGCCGCCGTGACCGCTGCAATTTTCTCGAGCAGCGGCGGATGGGTGAGGAAGTGCTGACCCAGCGCCTTCCGGGCGCGGGGAATCACATCCGCAGCACAAGCAGCGTACGATCATCCGCCGCCGTGCCTCCAAACTCCGCCAGGTCCTGAAAGACGAGCTCGGTGAGTTCCTTCGGCGTCCGGTCACGGTCGCGCTCCAAGCGCGCGAGAATCCGCGGTTCGCCGTAGCGCTCACCGACATCATTGGAATGGTCCTGCAGGCCATCGGTGAAGAGCACCAGCAAGTCCCGACTGAAGTGCCATGGTACCATGCGCCGGGCAAACCGGCCCGCTTCGACCAGGCCAAGCGGAGGCGCGGTCGGCTCGAGGCGCTCTGCCTCGCCGAAGCGCGGAATGCGGAAGGCGTGCGGATGCCCGGCGTTGGCGTACACCAGCCGCCCGGCCGTTGGGTCCAGGATGCCATAGAAGATGGTGAGATACATCTCCGTCTTTTCGAGCTCGTCGGCGAGCGAATCGCGCAGCAGCGTCAGCACCTCGTCAGGCGGGGTGGTCGAGTTCGCGTGAATCCCCGCGGCAGCCAGCACCTCGGCGGCGATCAGCGCCGCGGCCAGCCCGTGGGTCGCCACATCGCCGAGCATCGTGCCAACGCGACCGCGCCCCAGCCGGGCGAAGGTGTAGAAGTCGCCGCCGACCGATTCGGCGGCTTCGGAGCGGACCGCAACATCGGCATCGCCGCGCAGCACCGAGGGCGTCGGCATCAGACGCACCTGCAGCTCGCGCGCGAGTTGCAGCTCCTGCTCGATGTGATGCCGATCACGTTCGCGCCGTAGATCGTGGTGCCGAGCAGCACTCCGCCGAGGTAGGGCGCCGCCGTGCGCATGTGCCGGAAGAGCTCCGGGGGAATGAG
>JBEPVV010000244.1:0-3668 GCA_041690795.1 Gemmatimonadota bacterium
AGATGTGTATATGAGACAGGCCCTGCTCGACCTTGTAGTCGGGCATCCGGTCGAATTCCATCACCACGCGAACGACGTTCGCCTTGTACTGGTTGACCCGGATGTCGGCAACGAGACCGCGCCGCTGTCCATCGTAGGAAGGGAAGTCTCCCTTGACCGCGGGCTCGAAATCGAGCACGAGGCGATCGGGATTCTGCATCCGTGTTTCGTGGACCGTCACGCCGCGATCGACCGCGATCGCAAGGCGTGCCGTGCCGCCGGCACTCGACAGGGACAGGGAATTGACCTGGCCCTCGGGTGAGGAATGGGGCTGCGTGGTGCCAACCCCGAGCAGCATGGGCAGCAGGGCCCACGAGAGAGTGCGGAACATCATGGTTTCTCGTCCTGTGGTTTGCGGAGCGAGTACAGCTGATCGCGCGAGGTCCCGAAATCGTCCTCGCGCAGCTTGACGGAGTTGGAGGCCACGCTCACAACCGCGATGCGGCCGATCCGCTGACCCGGTGAAACGGTGTAACGATGCTCGTTGCCGATGTCACGGAAGGTGGCGATGCTGCCTCCCGGATCGTCGGCGTCGAAGAGAATGGCGACCAGGCGAAGATCTGCCAGCGCCGGGCCGCGCTCGACCGACACGACCAGCGGCCGGAACGGATCGCGCGTGGTGCCCTCGAACTGGTAGGTCTCGCGCACCAGTGGACGGTTGCCTGCGGCGGCGGCCGTGTCGAACGACGGTCGCGGGGCCGCGGCCACGCGCTTCGGTGCCTTGGCCGCGGAATCCTTCTTCGCCGAGTCGGCGGCGGTCGTCGACGACGTCGTCGCGGCAGCACCGCCGCCACACGCCATCGTGAAGACGACGAGACCCAGCAGCATCGACCTATTTCGCATGGCTGGAATCCTCGACGGTCTTCGCCTTGACGTAGGTGCGCACGGTGAAGTGCGCCTCAAGCATCGATGTGGTGTCGCCGTACGCGCGGCCCTGTGCCGCACTGGCGCCGACCAGCTTGACGTCTCCCGGCACCATGATCCGGCGCAACGAGGCGATGTCGGTCAGGAACGACGCGACCGCAGCGTAGTGCCCGACCACCACGAACTGATAGGAATACGTGTCGAACGGCGCCGGACCGGCCACCGGGGCCGACGGCTGGAACGCCGTCATCCGCACCCCTCGCACCCGCGAGCGCGACGTCACGTCGTCGAGCAGGTTGGTGACTTCACGCTGTTCCGGCACCAGGCTCCGCAGCAGCGAGAGCGAGGTCCGGAACTGCGCCACATGCTTCTTGATGTCCTCGACCGATTCCTTGGCGAGGTCGCGGCGCGCGGTGTCAATCTTGGCGGTGAGCACGGTGATCGAGTCACGGACGGAATCGGCGTGTGCCATCCGTGCCTTGAGACCGGTCATGCCGAGCATGCTGATGCCGTCGCCCGAGTACGCGGCGTAGGCCGCGACGATGGCGAGCAGCGCGAGCATGATGGCGGTGGACTTCGAAGTTTCGCCCATCGGCTACCTCACCGTCGATTCAAGGATCGGCACGGTCTGGATCCGGCTCGAATCAGCCCGGTTGAATGTCGCCTGCACCGTGAACGCCGTGACCGGACGGTTGTCCTTGTCGATGATCGTCTCGGTCTTCACCGGCAGCACGTTGGTGAGCCAGTGACTCTCGCCGAGGCGCCGGAGGAAGGCGGTGTAGTTCTGCAGGTCATTGGTCTGGCCGGCAATCAGCACGGTCACCGGCGGCGCCACCGTCGAATCGGTCGGCAGCATCGGATTCGGCCCGAGCCCAACCGGCGAGATCGACGTCAGCCAGGTGAAGTCGGGCACCGCGCTCGACACTTCATCAAGGATGTGCGACCAGACGAAGCGGTCGGCATCGACCGACGAGATGGTGCCGATCTGGGTGAGGATCGAATCGCGAACCCTCTCCTCGTGCTGCTTCTCGCGGACGAAGGCGTGATAGCGCTTGTACTCGTCACCCGACTGCTGCAGTTGCGGCTCGAGCGTGTTGAGGCGCGAGCGGGTGTGCAGCCAGAGCGCGCCGACCACGACGATGGCGAGCGCCCAGGCGCCGACGGCGAGCACCAGTGCCGGCTGCTTGACCTGCGCGCCCACGGCCTTGAAGCGCTCGCGCATGGCGGCCAGCGCATCGCCCTTGGGAGCCTGCCGCTTGGCGCCAGGCTTGAGATTGATGGTGATCATGATGAGTGCGTCCTCATGCGACCGACCGCAGCGCAAGACCCACGGGAAGCATCAGCAGCGGGGAGATCTCGTCGACATTGTGTCCGTCGAAGGCACCCGGGGCCACGGTGAGGCGCTCGACCGGATGGGCTTGCGTTACCGGCACGCGGAGCCGATCGGAGAGCACGCCGCCAAGGCCGGGCACGCGCGACCCGCCGCCGGTGATATAGAGACGCGAGAGCGAACCCGAGGGCCGCGCCGATGTCTGGAGGAACGCCGCCGCCCGTTCGATGCCAAGGGCGAGTTCTTCGCCCCGCGACGCGACGTGCGGTGCGAGTGAGGCGTCGAGGTCGAGGCCACGCACCACACGATCGGCGGCGTCACTGGCCATGCCGCGTTCACGCTGCAGGTCTTCGCGCAGGCGGCGCACGCCGATCGGCAGGTCGCGCGTCAGCACCGGCACGCCGTCTTCGAGCAGGTTGACCGTCGTGGTCTCGTGCCCGACGTTGGCAAGGGCCACCACGCCGCGCATCGCTTCGGGATAGTTCCGTTCGAAGGCGTTGTGGAGTGCGAAGGCTTCGACATCGATCACGCTGGCGTCGAGGCCGATTTCGGCCAGCAGCGTCAGCTTCGATTCGACCAGTTCGCGCTTGGCGGCCACCAGCAGCACCTGCATCTGGAGACCGTCGGAATCGGGATCGAGAATCTGGAAGTCGAGTTCCACGTTCTCGGGATCGAAGGGCACGTGCTGGTCGGCTTCCCAGCGAATCACGTCGCGCGCCTCCGCATCCTTCATCCGATCCATCTGGATCTTCTTGATGATCACGTCGCGGCCGCCGATGGCGACCACGACTTCCTTGACCTTGAGCTGCGCTTGCGCGAGCAAGGCGCGCACGGCGTCGGCGACGACAGTGGGGTCCATGATCTCGCCTTCGACGATGGCATCATCGGCGACGCGAGCCAGGGCGACCTTTTCGAGCACCGGTTGACCAGAACCATGATTGATCATCACGGCCTTGATGTACCCGCTGCCGATGTCCAGCCCGACGGTGGAGCGCGAACGGGGGAAGAGCGCCATAGGAGCCCGGATTGTGCGGTGGAAGGCTCTCGAATCGTACCGTGACCCTGCCCGAGAAGTCAAACGAAGTACGGCCGAGTAACCCTTTGCGTAATAACGGCTTATCTGATTTTTCGCCGGCCATGATTTGGCGGCTGCGACGACTTTCCTGAGTACTGAGTAGCACTCCTCGTGCCAATCGTTTCAGAACCGCGCGCGTCGCCCTATCACCCGGACAGTATCGGCGGGATCGTGAACCAGCAGCAGGGACGCTCGCCGTGCAGCGATCAACGCACCACTCGCAGCGCGCCGCTCGACGTGCACCACGAGGCGCAGCACCGCGCCAGAGCGCGCTGCATCGGCGGCCCCGCGCCATCCATCGCGGTACAGCACCGGCGCGAATTGCACGGCGGCGCCATCACTCAGCGTGTCGAGTACGTC
>JBEPVV010000245.1:0-3661 GCA_041690795.1 Gemmatimonadota bacterium
CGTTTCGCATGAAGTCGGCAGGGTTGTAGTAATACACGCTGTCGTCGGACCATCCGTCGGTCAGTCGCTTGATGTCGGGAAGGCCGCTCATCGACAGCGTGCGCGACACCAGGTGCGGGTAGCGCATGGCGAAGTTGAGCGCGTGATAGCCACCGAACGATGCGCCGGTCGTGATCAGGAATGGATCGGGGTTGATCGCGAGTGTGAGGGGCAGGACTTCGTCGAGCAGGCAGCGGTCGTACCGCGCTTCCCATGCCGCGCGCTCGGGAATGCGGATCGTCTCGTCGTACCAGCTGGCGTCGTCGGCGCTGGCGACGCAGAAGAGCTGCAGCGTGCCGGCGGCCAGCTCGGGCGCCAGCACTTCGTGCATGCGCCGATCCTGCCACTCGTGGTAACTGCCGCGCGACGTGGGAAACGCCAGTACGCGCGCACCAGCGTGCCCGAACACGAGCAGGTCCATGGTGCGGCCGTCGAGCGCCGGGCTTTTCCATGCATGATGCTGCGGTTCGACGGGTACTGACACGTCCACGGTGTTCGCCCGGATTGAGGAGCCACCAAGCTAATCGGCGTCGCGACCCGAGCCGCTTTCCGGGCATGAGTACCTTCCGCGATGGTCGCTGATCCTGCTCCCCCCGGTGCTGTGCGCGGCGCGCTCTCCCGGGCGGGTCGAGCCTTCGGCCATCGTAACTACCGCCTCTACTTCGCCGGCCAGGGGATCTCGGTCATCGGCACCTGGATCACCCGGGTGGCGACGAGCTGGCTGGTCTACCGCCTCACCCATTCAGCCGTACTCCTGGGCGTGGTGGGCTTTGCCGGGCAGATCCCGACCTTCCTGCTGGCGCCGATCGCCGGCGTGTGGGTCGACCGGCTCAACCGCTATCGCGTGCTCTTCGCCACCCAGGCGCTGGCGATGCTGCAGTCGTTCGCGCTGGCGGCGCTGGCACTGACCGGCGTGATCCAGATCTGGCACATCGTGCTCCTGCAGGTCGTGCAGGGATTCATCAACGCCTTCGACATGCCGGCGCGCCAGACCTTTCTCCTCGAGCTGGTCGAGGATCCCGCCGACCTGCCCAACGCGATCGCTCTCAATTCGTCGATGGTCAATGGCGCGCGTCTGGTCGGCCCGGCGATCGCGGGAGTGCTGATCGCCGGCGTGGGCGAAGGATGGTGTTTCCTGGTCGACGGCGTCAGTTACGTCGCCGTGATCGGCTCGCTGGTCGCGATGCATGTTGTGCCGCGCGTGAAAGTCCACCGCGACACGCGCGTGCTCGACGAACTTCGCGCCGGCGTGCGCTACGCGGCGGAGTTCCTGCCGATTCGTGCCGTGCTCATGCTGCTGGCCGTGGTGAGCCTGATGGGGATGCCGTACACCGTGCTGATGCCGATCGTAGCGGCGAAGGTGCTGCACGGCGGGCCACACACCTACGGCTTCCTGATGGGTGCGTCGGGAGTCGGCGCGCTGACGGGAGCGCTCTACCTGGCATCGCGCGCATCCGTGCGCGGCCTGGTCAAGCTGATTCCGCAGGCATCGGCGCTCTTCGGTCTCGGGCTGATCGCCTTCGCGCTGTCACACTCGGCCTGGCTCTCCATGGTATTGCTGCTCTTCGTTGGCGCCGGATTCATGGTGCAGATGGCCGCCAGCAACACCGTGCTGCAGACACTGGTGCGCGATGAAATGCGCGGGCGGGTGATGTCGTTCTACACCATGGCGTTCATGGGAACGGCACCGTTTGGATCGCTCATGGCCGGCGAGTTGGCGGCTCGCGTGGGCGCGCCAGCCACGATCATTATCGGGGGCGCGACGTGCGTGCTCGCGGCGGCGGCATTCACGCGCGCACTTCCCGCCCTGCGGCAACAGATCCGGCCGATCTACCTGGAGTTGGGGATCATCCCGCCCGGCGCCGGCGTGCCGGCGGCCACTCGACTGCAGCAAGAGCTGGAGCAGTAAGGGCCGGAGTACCCCTGATCGGCGATACGGCACGCTGCTGCGACCATGCCCGGTGGCCGGGCATCACGGGAAGACCACTCCTCACTGCCGAGGTCTTCATGCGTCCCACCGTGTTTGCCATACTCGCTGGATTTGCTGCCTCCGTTCCCGGTCCGGTGGCTGCCCAGAGCGGACTCGCCGGTCGCTGGGTGACGGAATTCGACGTGGGGATTCGCAACGTCAACGGCGTCGAAACGTCCGAGGGGAAACGGCAGGCTCGCATCACACTCGAGGTGTCAGGCGACGCCATCACCGGGAGCTGGCAGGCGCTCGGGGCCGGACCCACGGCAACCCGGCATCTCAGCGGAACGTCGGTCCACGGCGAAGTCACGCTGCTCGCCGATTCGGTGGAAGCGGTCCTCCGCGACGGTGATGGTGAACGCCACGTGTCAATGATTCCGAAGTACCTGTTCACCCAGCATGGCGACTCGCTGATCGGGACGCTCCAGACCGCTTCGCGCGACGGCCTCTTTGGCGGTCCACCGCGCCGATTCGTCGCAACGCGAGAGAAGTAGCCACTCCTCTGCGAGAGCCCTCCGCCTGAAAGCTGCCCGGAATCTGAATGCAAGCAGGTACTTGCATTCAGATGTTCCATTCTTTATCGTTGTCGCCCCATGGCAACCCGCGAAGCGCTTCTCGACGTTACTGCCCGCCTCTACGCCGAACACGGCTGGCGGGGCACGACCACACGCCGAATCGCCGAAGCCGCTGGCATCAACGAGGTTACGCTCTTCCGTCAGTTCGGGTCGAAGGAGACCCTGCTGCTCGAAGCCATCCAGCAGGCATCGTGCGAAGGGGAGGCGACCCGTCTTCCCGACGTCCCTGGAGCCATGGTCGATGAGCTGGTCAGCTGGGCGGTGACCCACCACGGCACCATTCGCAGCAAGAGCGGCATCATCCGCACCTGCCTGGCGGAATGGGAGCAGCGTCCCGGGCTTGCCCCGCAGGCATGCAGCGGTGGCGCGGTCGCGTTCATCGACCTGATGCGCTACTTCGGCGCCGCGCAGGCGCGCGGGATGATCGCTGCGGATGCCTCGATCGAAGCCGCAGGAATGATGCTCATCAACGCCGTGTTCATGGACGCGATGACCCGCGATGTCATGCCGGGAGCGCAGCCCCACTCGCCCGAAGAGATGATCACCATGTACGTCGAGCTCCTCATTCGCGGTCTCGGCCAGCCGGGGGCGGCATGACGCGTTTCGCGCTATTCGCCGCGATGGCGCTACTGGCAGCACGACTGCCGGCGCAGGGCGCCGCTCCGGTGCGGCTCTCGCTGCAGGACGCGCTCGCTCGTGCCGATTCAGCGAGTCCATCGGTCGGCATTGCGCGCGCCGGGATCACCGCCGCGCAGGCATCGTGGTTGCGAGCCCGGGCGGCATACCTGCCGCAGCTCAACGGGAGTGCCACGTACGCGCGAACGCTCGCGTCGGAGTTTTCGGGTTTCGCCAGCAGCGCCACGGCCGACACCTTCACCACACCAACCGGTTGCCTGCATTACGTGCCCGACCCGTCGCTGCCGGTGGCCGATCGACTCGCCGCGCTGGAGCGCGGCCTCGATTGTACCGCCAATGGCTCTTAGCTCGACCTGTCGAAGCTGCCGTTCGGTCGGCCCAACACCAGGACCTTCGCGGTCGCGGGCACCCAGTCGCTCTTCGACCCGCGAATACGCGGGCC
>JBEPVV010000246.1:0-3593 GCA_041690795.1 Gemmatimonadota bacterium
CCGCAGCGACGATTCCGATCCACAGCGCCACCTTGGCATCGCTCGATGCTTCGGCGCCTCTCGCCTCCTGGATCGGACCGAACATCACGACCGTCGTCGAGTCAGGCCGGGAGGCGGCCTGCCCCTGCCGGTATGCCAGCGTGGCTTGCGCGGCGGCTGCGGCTCGCGTGACGCCAGGCTGAACGCGCGCGAGGACCGAGAGCCAGTAGTAATTGCGACTGGCGACGGCTTCGGCGGCCATCACATCGCCCGCGGCAGGGCGGATCGGCAGGAAGAGATCGGGCGATGCGAGATCCGCTCCGCCAAACCCCTTCGGCGCCACGCCGATGACCGTGTATCCGCCTTTGCCGAGCGGCAGCGTGCGGCCAATGATCGACCGATCACCGCCGTAATGACGTTGCCAGAAGGCATAGGTCAGCACAGCCACGCGATCGCCGCCCACGCGATCCTCGACCCCGGTGAAGAAACGCCCGAGCACGGGCTGAACGCCGAGCAGCGGGAAATAGTCGTGCGACACTGCGCGCACGGTGACCTCGACGGCGTCGGCGCCGCGGCCGAGACTCATCGAGGCCCGGCTCACCGCCGCGGCGTTGGAGAATCCCGGAACGCGGTTGCGCATGTCGAGGAAAGCCGGAAACGACGTGCCGGACTGCACGATCGTTCCCGCCGATGGAAAGACCTGCCGGTAGAACACACGGACGAGGCCACCAGGGTCGGCCACGCCGGGCGGCGGCCGGAGGAAGAGCGTGTCGACGACGCCGAACATCGTGGCGTTGATGCCGATGCCGAGCGCAAGCGTGACGATCACGCCGAGGGCAAAGAACGGCGTCTTGACCAGCCCGCGCGTCGCGTGCCGTACATCCTGAATGAACCGGCTCATCAATCCGACCTCAGGGCCACGAGTGGGTCGACCCGCGCCGCTCGGCGAGCCGGTATGTAACACGCCAACAACGCAACGGCGGCAACGACAAGCGCAACCGCAGCGAGTGTCGCCGGGTCGCCCGGCTTGATGTCATAGAGCAGGCTCGCCATTAACCGCGTCAGCGCGATCGAGCCCACGATGCCGGCGCCAGTGCCGATCAGTGTGAGCGTCAAGCCGCGACCGACCACGAGACGCAGCACATCGCCTGCGCTTGCGCCGAGTGCGACGCGAACACCCAGGTCACGCGTCGACTGGGCCACAAACCACGAGATCAGCCCGTAGATGCCGACCATTGCCAGGATGACAGCCAGTCCAGCAAAGACGCTGAGCAGGACCATTTCGAATCGTTCCAGCGCCAACGACTGGCTCAGCACATCGGACATGGTGCGGATCCGGCCAACCGGCACCTGCGGATCGACGCTCTGCACCGTGCGCGCCACCGCCGCCATCGCCAGCGCCGGGTCGCCGCGTGTGCGCACCAGCACGTGAATCGGGTACCAGCCGTTGAAGACCCGGGTGAACGCGATCGGTGTCTGGGCAGACGGAATGAAGACGGTGGGCTGCGGCTCGAAGCCGATGAACGACCGCACGTCACCGACGACGCCGACCACGACGCGTGGCACCTTGTTGCCACCCAGCGTGAGTACGCGTCCGAGGGCATGATCGCCGAGATAGCGATGCGCGAACAACTGACTCACGATCGCAACCGGTTGCGCGCCGCCATCGTCGGCGTCGGCGAAATCGCGGCCCAGCCGCAGCGGCGTTCCGAGCGTGGCGAAGTATCGGGGCGTGATCGTGCGATAGTCATTCGCCCGCTTGACTCGCTGGCCGTCGAGCAGTGCGACGAGGTTGCCGCCGCGCTCCAGCGGCATGCCCGCCTCGACCACGGCCGACGAGACGACGCCGGGCAGTGCGTTCAGCCGGCTGGTGATCTCGCGGTAGAAGGCCGACACGGTAGTCGACGAATCGTAGCGCGAGCCCGTGAGCCAGATCTCCGCCGAGATTTCGTGCGCGGGTTCGAACCCCGGGTCGATGTGCATCAGGTTGGCGAAGGTGCGGATCATCAGTCCAGCGCCGGTCAGCAGCACGAGGGCAAGGGCCACCTCGCTCATCACGAGAAGATCGCGGAAGCGTCCCTGACCGACGGAGCCGGTGGTGCGCGTCCCGCCCGCTTTCAGCGTGGTCTGCGGATCGGTGCGGGCGGTGAGCATCGCCGGCACGAGCCCGAAGGCGAGTCCAGTCACCAGTGCGACGCCGAAGGTGAACGCGAGGGCGGACGCATCGATATGCACTTCGCCGACCCGAGGAACGCTCGGCGGCAGAAGGCGGAGCAGCGCTGGCAGTCCGAGCGTCGCGATGAGCACGCCGAAGGCCGCACCCAGCAAGGACAGCAACGTGCTCTCGGTCAGAATCTGGCGGGCCACACGGCGCCGCGACGCTCCGAGCGCGACACGCACGGCGAGTTCGCGATTGCGCGCCGCCGTTCGCCCGAGCACCAGCGACGCGACGTTGGCGCACGCAATCAGCAGCACGAATCCAATGGCGCCGAAGAGCAAGCGCACCGGCGTGCGCACATCACTCACCATCACGTCGCCGTACGGAACCCAGGAAAGCTTGAGGGCGCTGTCGACCCCGTTCTCGCGGAAATCGCGATGATAGTCAGCGAACGGCACCTGGGCATGGGCGTTGACTTCGGTGAGCGAGACACCGCGTCGCATCCGGCCGACGACACCGATGTTCTCGCCGCTGCCGACCGTCTGGCTCACCTGCGCCAGCGTACTCCACGCCTCGGCGTCGGGCAGCGATGCGAAACCCGCGGGCATGACGCCGATGACGATCGTGGGCCGGCCACCGACTTCGACGGTGCGACCGATGATGGTGGTGTCGCTCCCGAACCGCCGCTGCCAGAGCGCGTGACCGAGGATGATCACCGACGGACCGTGCAGCTGATCCTCGTCGGGGAGAAAGTCGCGGCCGAGGGCCGGTGCGACCCCCAGGGTGTGGAAGTAGTCGTGCGACACGCGCAAGCCAGCAAGATGATCGGCGACGCCTGCTGCGGTGAGGTCCATGCCCACCGATGTTTCGGCGGCGAAGTGCTGCAGCCCCCACCCGCGATCGGAGAGGAACTGGAATTGGGTCCAGGTAACGCCTTCTTCGCTGCGATTTCCGGCGAACGTGCCGGCGAACCCCACCAGCTGGCTCGAAGTGGGATAGGGGAGCGGCCGCAGGAGCACACCATACACGACGCTGAACACGGCGGTATTCGCGCCGATCCCCAGGCCGAGTGTGAGCACGGCGATCAAGGTGAAGGTCCGATGCTTGATGAGCTGGCGCGCAGCAAAGCGCAGGTCGTGCCAGAGGGTGTCCATGATGGCCTCCGCGAGGTGAAAGCGTCGATCGTCGGGCGGGCGGGCGGAGAAGCGGTGAGGCTGACTCACCGCTTCCACACGCTCACCTGCGAACGAGCGGCCTCAGGGCACGTGCAACGCCGCCGCCGCGTTCTCGTCGATCACCCGCCCATCGAAGAGGTGAATCGAGCGGTCGGCGTGCGCTTCGTAGCGTGGATCGTGGGTGACCATACAGATAGTGGCCCCGTTGCGATGCAGCTCGCGAAGCAGGTCCATCACCGCCTCGCCATTGACGGAATCGAGGCTGTCTCTTATAAACATCT
>JBEPVV010000247.1:0-3591 GCA_041690795.1 Gemmatimonadota bacterium
ACAGGTTCGGACCAGCCGAACACGGCGAGTACTACACCTTCCAGGTCGCCGTGTGGGCTCAGCGGTCGCTCGATTCGGTCCGGGTCCGCTTCAGCGATGCGGCGGGGCGCACAATGCGCATCCCCGGCAGCGAGTTCTCCTGCATCAACACCGATGGTGTCGACTGGCTCGGCCGGCCGTTCAGGCGCGATGTGTCGGTCGCCACCGGGCGCGTCATGCCGCTGTGGTGCGGGGTGACGATTCCGCAATCCGGACGCAGCGACACGATCGCGGTCAAGGCGACGGTGAGCAGTGCCGGTGGGCGCAGCGTCGCGATCGGGTTCTCGATCGTCGTGGCAACGACCATCGCCGTCAATCATGGTGACGACGAACCGTGGCGACTCTCGCGCCTGCGCTGGCTTAATTCGACGCTCGGGGCGGACGGGCCGCCACCGCCGCCATACGTCGCCGTCCGGCGGACGCGCGGTGGCTATGCCGTGCTCGGTCGGACGATCGACCTGGCTCCGACCGGCCTTCCCCGGCAGGTCACATCCGCGTTCACGACGGACCTTGCGTTGTCATCGTCCGCGCGCGCGATCCTCGCCGATCCCATTGCGCTCGATGTCGTTGCGCCCGATGGCGTTGTGCATCCGTGGCACACGACGCCGATTCGCCGCCTGCCGTCGACCGACGCACGCGCCGCATTCGCAGCGCACAGCAGCCAGGGTACCATCGCCATGGATGTCCATGGTGAGCTCGATTTCGACGGCAGCCTCGAGTATCGGGTCGGCGTCGTCAGCCACGCGAACACAGCGGTGCGCGACATTCGCCTCACCGTGCCGTTCGTCGGCCGCGTGGCCCGCTTCTTCATGGGCATGAACGAGAAGGGTGGCTACGCGCCCGCTGCCTACGACTGGCACTGGGACGTGACGCGCAACCAGGATGCGGTATGGATCGGCGACGTCAACGCCGGGCTGCAGCTCACGCTGAAGGACGAGCACTACGTCCGCCCCCTCAACACCAACTTCTACCAGCAGTCGCCGCTGGTGATGCCGCGCTCGTGGGCGAACGGCGACAAGGGCAGTTGCCGCTTCATCCGCCGCGTGGCGGTGTATCGCATGGAGTGTTCCGGTGGACCGCGCACCCTCGTTGCCGGCGACACGCTCTGGTTCAACTTTCGCGTGCTGGTCACGCCGTTCCATCCGGTCGATACTCGCACGCATTTCGCCACCCGGTATTTCCACGCGTACAAGCCGCTTGATACGGTGCGCGCCACCGGCGCAAATCTCGTCAACGTGCACCACGGCACCGCGATCAATCCGTACCTCAACTATCCCTTCCTGCGCGCCGGCGCCATGCGGGCATACGCCGATTCACTCCACGCCGCCGGCATGCGATTCAAGATCTACTATACCGTGCGCGAGCTGACCAATCGTGCGCCGGAGTTCTGGGCGCTGCGCTCCCTCGGCCACGAGGTCTTCTCGGCGGGAAACGGCGGCGGACACTCCTGGCTGCAGGAACATGTCGTCAGCGACTATCTGCCCGGATGGGTCGTGCCCGAGGTTCGTGACATGACGCTCGTGACCAACGGCATCTCGCGCTGGCACAACTTCTACGTCGAGGGGCTGCGCTGGCTGACGGAGCATGCAGGCGTCGACGGTATCTACCTCGATGATGTGGCCTTCGATCGCGCGACCATGCTGCGGATTCGCCGCGTGCTGGTGGCACACGGCGGACCCGGGGAGCGGATCGACCTGCACTCCGCCAACCAGTACGATCACAACGACGGCTTCGCCAGCAGTGCCAACCTCTACCTCGAGCACTTTCCGTTCATCGACCGGCTCTGGTTCGGTGAAGGGTTCAACTACGACTCGCCGCCGGACTACTGGTTGGTCGAGATGTCGGGGATTCCGTTCGGCCTGATGGGGGAGATGCTCGAGGGCGGCGGAAATCCGTGGCGCGGCATGCTCTTTGGCATGACCAACCGGCTTCCCTGGACCGACAGTGATCCGCGCGCCCTCTGGCAGGCGTGGGATGCCTTCGGGATCACGCGGAGCACGATGCGCGGCTGGTGGAGTGACGATGCACCGGTCCGCACCGACCGTACCGACGTGCTCGCGACCACCTACCAGCGCCCCGGTCATGCGTTGGTTGCGGTGGCCAGCTGGGCGAAGGACACGGCCCATGTGTCGATACTGGTGAACTGGCGGGCGCTCGGGCTCGACTCTGCCCGGGTCACGATCAGCGCACCCGCGATCGCCAGCTTTCAACCGGCGCGCACCTTTGCGGTGGGTGAACGGATCACCATCGCACCTGGGCGCGGGTGGTTGCTGCGACTCGACGCCTTTGACGGAGGCCATCATGCCCGATAGACTGACTGCGTGATCACACCTCTCCAGCGTGCCATCGCGACCCTGGTTGCGGCGGCTCTCGTCGCTCCGCTTGGCGTCAGCGCCCAGGGCACCAGGCCGCTGCTGGTGGAAACGCACCTGCTCAAGGATCCCGGCGGCACCCAGCTGCTGCGGGTGCTCAAGGGTACCCGCGTCATCGTCGGAGCCACCAAGGGACCGTGGAGCGAGGTGACGATTGACGGCTGGGTGCCGGCTGCTGCGATGCGCGACGACAAGCGCGATGGATTTGACGTCAGTGTAAACCTGCCTAACGGCACTACGGTGCGTGATCGTCCGGGCGACGGCACTCCGATGGCCGGCGCACGCTTCGGCGCACTTTTCGACCGGATCGAGGTCAAGGGTGGATGGGTTCACGTCAAGCGCACTGGCTGGATGCCGCAGGCGTCGATGGTTGCTGCCGTGGTCGCGCCGCCGCCGTCAGGAAAGCCGCCCGTTCAGTCCGTCAGCGCACCAGCGTCAGCCACGCCGCCCCGGACGGTTGCATCGGCATCGACCAGTGTGCTGGCAGGCTCGTCGCTCGCCGTGGTCGCCGGCGGCTCGCCGGTGGCCTCGCTCGAATCGCCGATGCCGGTAGAAGTGCTCGAGCATCGCAACGGCTGGGCGCATGTACGCGTTGATGCATGGGTGCGCGACGCCGCACTGGGCAACGCGCCGCCGCCCACAGGAATCACCGCTGCCGACATCCGCGCGGCACCCGACAAGTTTGTCGGCCAGACCGTGGAGTGGACCGTCGAACTGCTCGGGATCCAGAAGGCAGACGAACTCCGTCCCGAGCTGCCCGCCGGGCAGCCCTATCTGCTGGCGCGTGGTCCGCTGCCCGAGACCGGGTTCGTATACATCGCGATTCCCGCCACGGAAGAAGATGCCTTCCGCCGCTTGCAGCCGCTGGCGCGCATTCGCATCCGCGCAACGGTGCGTGCCGGGCGCTCGCGGTTTCTCCCGACGCCCGTGCTCAATTACATCCGCCGGCTCGACTGAGGTTCGCATGAACGAACATCTCAAGACCCGAATCGCCCGCGCGATCGACGACTTGCCCGACGAGCGCGGATACCAGGTGCTCGACTACATCGATTTTCTCGCCAGCAAGTACGCGGAGCGCGGCGCACCAACCAACGTCTTCGCCAAGCTCACCGACAAGGTCGAGGACGTGATGCGAGCCGGCAAGATGCCGCTCGACGCGATTGCGGGAACGGTGACGTTC
>JBEPVV010000248.1:0-3579 GCA_041690795.1 Gemmatimonadota bacterium
GCGTACCCCGGCTGGAAAGTGACCGGAGCAATTCACTACCCTGACCGCGATTGCGCAACGGCGGCGTGTCCTGAAGCTGAACGGGACGGCGGTCGTTTGCGAGCAGGACGAGAGGCGATAAACGCCGAATCTGACCTCGTTCCGAACGCAGTGAGGAACCCGTTTACGGACGCGCGCGGGTAACCAGATCCCTCGCTGCGCTCGGGATGAGGAGACGAGGCAAGAGGCGAAGGCGAAAGGCGCTGACTCCCACCTCGTTCCGAACGCAGTGAGGAACCTGTTTACCGTCGCGTGCCGGTAACCAGATCCCTCGCTGCGCTCGGGATAACGAAGTAGATGCGAGAAACGAGAGTAGCTTCCGGCAGCATGTCGCGCTCCCTTCCCGTTCATTCGCACGACGACTTCACTGCATCGCAGCCCGCATACGCGCGCGCGCTTGCTACCGAGCTGCGGGCGCAAATCAGCGGTGAGGTCCGCTTCGACAGTGGCACACGCGCCGCCTGGTCGACCGATTCATCCAACTACCGTCACGTGCCCGTCGGCGTCGTGCTTCCGAAGACCGCCGACGATGTCATCGCCGCGGTGGCGCTCTGCCGGAAGTACGGCGCGCCAGTGACGTCGCGGGGCGCGGGGACATCGCTCGCCGGGCAGGCGTGCAACGTCGCCGTGATCATCGACACCTCGAAGTACTTCAATCGCATCCTCGAACTCGACCCGGCGCGTCGCATCGCCCGCGTCGAACCGGGGTGCGTGCTCGACCGGCTGCGCGAAGCGGCCGGCGCACACGGACTCACCTTCGGGCCCGATCCCGCGACTCACAATCGCAACACGCTGGGCGGGATGATCGGCAATAACTCCTGCGGCGTGCACTCGGTGATGTCCCAGTTCTACGGCCCCGGCCCACTGACCCGCCATCAGGTGATCTCGCTCGACGTGCTTACGTACGATGGCCAACGCTTCACCGTCAGTGCGACGACTGATACCGAATTCGACGAGATCGCGCGTACCGGCGGACGTCGCGCCGAGATCTATCACGCCCTTCGAGCCATCGCCGAACGGCACGCCGCCGAAATTCGCGCCCGTTACGTCGACATCCCGCGCCGAGTCTCGGGCTTCAATCTCGATGCGCTCCTCCCGGAGAACGGCTTCAACGTCGCGCATGCGCTGGTCGGCACCGAGGGCACCTGCGTCTTCGTGCTCGGCGCCACCGTGACGCTCATCCCCGCGCGTCCGGCGCGGTCGCTCGTGGTACTCGGCTACCCCGACGCATACGAGGCCGCCGATCAGGTGCCGACGATCATGCTGCATCGACCGGTCGGACTCGAAGGAATTGATTCGCTGCTGATTGACCTGATGAAGAAGAAGCACCTGCACCCCGACCATCTTGCACTGCTACCGAAGGGCAACGGCTGGTTGATGGTCGAGTTCGGCAGCGACGAGCAGGCCGATGCCAACGCACAGTCGGCACGGTTGATGGCCGAACTGGTGCAGCGGCCTGATGCTCCATCGATGTCGCTCTTCGACGACCCGGTCGAGGCGCGGAAGTTGTGGGAGATCCGCGAAGCGGCACTGGGCATCGCGTCGAATCCGCCGGGGATGGCCGAGACATTCGAGGGATGGGAAGACGCGGCGGTCGCGCCCGAGCGGCTGGGCCAGTATCTGCGCGAGTTTCGCGACCTGCTCGCCGAATTCAACTATCACACCGTGCTCTACGGCCATTTCGGCCAGGGGTGCGTGCACTGCCGCATCGACTTCGACCTCCGCAGCGACGCGGGCGTGGCGCACTGGCTCCGCTTCCTCGATCGTGCCGCCGACCTGGTGGTGAAACACGGTGGGTCGATTTCCGGCGAGCACGGCGACGGTCAGGCAAAAGCGGTCTTCCTGTCGAAGATGTATGGCACGGAGCTCGTCGATGCCTTCCGCGACTTCAAGACGGCGTGGGATCCCGACAACCGGATGAATCCGGGGAAGATCGTCGACCCGCGACGTCCCGAGCAGGACCTGCGGATGGGCCCGGCGTACACACCCAAGCAGGTCGACACCCACTTCGCCTTTCCCGTCGACGGAGGTTCGTTCGCGCACGCGACCGGCCGCTGCGTGGGCGTAGGCGCCTGCCGGCGTGAGAGCGGCGGCACGATGTGCCCGAGCTACATGGTGACGCGCGAAGAGGAACACTCGACGCGCGGGCGCGCACGGCTGCTCTTCGAGATGATGGAAGGCGACGTCCTCACCGGCGGCTGGCGCAACGCGCACGTGAAGGAGGCGCTCGATCTCTGTCTCGCGTGCAAGGGTTGCAAGACCGAGTGCCCTGCCGGCGTCGACATGGCGACCTACAAGGCGGAGTTCCTTTCGCACTACCACGCCGGGCGCATTCGCCCGCGCGGCGCGTACACCCTGGGTCTGGTGTACTGGTGGGCGCGCATCGCATCACCGCTGGCGCGCGTCGCAAATTTCTTCACCCGCACACGGCCATTCTCATCGGTCATGAAGTGGCTGGCGGGCGTAGCCCCGGAGCGGAGCATTCCCGCGTTTGCGCCTGAGACCTTCCGCCGCTGGTTTGCGCGCCATCACGTGGCCAACGCAGGCGCGCGTCGCGTCATCCTCTGGCCCGACACCTTCACCAATTACATCCGCCCCGCAGCGGGGATCGCCGCGGTGTCAGTGCTCGAAGGCGCCGGATGGAAGGTGGAGCTCCCTGCGCGCCCGCTCTGCTGTGGTCGTCCGCTCTACGACTGGGGGATGCTCGATAGGGCGAAGCATCTCTGGCGGCAGACACTCGACACGTTGCGCGCCGACATCCGCGCCGGGGTGCCGGTGGTCGGACTCGAACCAAGCTGCGTGGCGGCCTTTCGCGACGAGCTCTGCGGACTCTTTCCGGCTGATCCTGACGCGGTGCGTCTCGCCGGGCAGACCTTCACGCTGAGCGAGTTTCTCCGCCGGCACGACTACACGCCACCCAGGCTACGCGGCCGGGCGCTGGTGCATGGACACTGCCACCAGACAAGCGTGCTGACGATGGACGACGAGCTGGCGCTGCTCCGCGCCATGGGCCTCGAGCTGGATCTCCCCGATTCAGGCTGCTGCGGTATGGCCGGTTCGTTCGGCTTCGAGCGCGACAAGTACCATCTATCCAAGGCAATTGGAGAGCGGGTCCTCCTCCCTGCCGTCCGCGCCACCGATCCCGAGACGCTGATCATCGCCAACGGCTTCTCCTGTCACGAACAGATCGCCCAGCTGACCGGCCGCCAGCCGTTGCATCTGGCCGAAGTCCTCGCAATGGCAGGCCCGGCCGCCGCCAATGACCGCTTTGAAACATGACTCCACCTGCCGCGCGTCTCACCTTATCTTGAGCCCTCTCCTTCTCAGCCGGACGATCGAATGACCCGAACCCGTTTCCTGCCTGTTGCGGCGCTCGCGTGCCTTGCCGCGATGCAGCCACTCGCTGCCCAGACCTTTCCGACGCCGGATCCGGTGATCAAGCGGATCTACACGATCGGCATGGACAGCACGCAGCTGTTCCGCGAGGCGCACGTGCTCTTCGACTCCCTTGGCCCGCGTCTGATGGGTACGCCGAACATC
>JBEPVV010000249.1:0-3577 GCA_041690795.1 Gemmatimonadota bacterium
GTCTACGGCCTGTACACGGCGATGGTCTACCTGACCTGCCTTCCGGGGGGCTGGATCGCAGACCGGATGATCGGCCAGCGCCGCTCGGTATTCTGGGGCGGCTTCATCATCATGCTCGGACACATCGCGCTCGCGGTGCCGGCGGTCAACACCTTCTATCTCGGCCTCGCCCTTGTGGTCATCGGCGTCGGTTTGCTCAAGCCGAACATCTCGACGATGGTCGGGCAGCTGTACGCGCCGGAAGACGAGCGCCGTGATGGCGGCTTCTCGATCTTCTACATGGGCATCAACCTCGGCGGCATGCTCGCCCCGCTGGTGGTTGGCTACTTCGCGCAGGCCCCCGGCTGGAAGGCGACGCTGGCGGGCTGGGGATTGCGGCCCGAGACGTCGTGGCACTGGGGCTTCGGTGCGACGGCCGTGGGGATGTTCGTGGGTCTCGTCTGGTACGTGGTCGACCGACGCGCGCTGGGCGAAGCCGGCCTCCGACCCGGCGTGCCGGAGATGGAGGCGCGGGCGACGAAGGCACGCGTCTCGCGCATGTCGTTGATCGCAGTGGCCGTGATCGTCGCGTTTGTGGCGGCCACGCAGTTCGGGATCATCAACATCCGCGATTCAATTTCGTTCTGCGCCGGTTCGCACTGTCTGGTGCTGGCCCAGTCTTCTCCGCTGGCGAACATCAGTGCGGTGGGGATCTCTAATGCGTTCGGGACCGTGCTGCTGCTGATCGTCATCGGCTTCTTCCTGTGGCTCTTCTTGAGCAGTACGTGGACGTCCGACGAGCGGAAGCGCCTGTGGGTCATTCTGGTACTGTTTATCGGTGCGTCGGTTTTCTGGTCGGCGTTCGAGCAGGCCGGATCGACGCTGACACTCTTCGCCGATCGGAGCACGCGCAATTCGCTCTTCGGCCACGCCTTCCCGTCGTCGTGGTGGCAATCGGTGAATTCGGCCTGGATCATCATCCTCGCGCCGGTGTTCGCGTGGCTGTGGGTCTGGCTTGGGCGACGCAATCCGTCGAGCCCCGCCAAGTTTGCCATCGGCCTGCTGATGGTATCGCTCTCGTTCGCGATCATGGTGCCGGCGGCTGCCCTCGCCAACGGCGGCAACCGGGTCGGCTGGTGGTGGCTCTGCAGCAGCTATTTCCTTGCGACCGCTGGCGAGCTGTCAATCAGTCCGGTCGGGCTCTCGGCGATGACCAAGCTGGCGCCGAGGCGGGTCGGGTCGCTGCTCATGGGTGTCTGGTTCATGGCGACATCGGTCGGCAACTTCATCGGCGGCCGCGTGGCTGGCGTCTACGAGAAATTTTCGTTGCCGACACTCTTCGGCGCCGTGGCGATCTATGTGCTGATCTTTGCCGTGGTGATTGCGTTGCTGGTGAAGCCGATCAAGCGGATGCTCGACACCACTACCGCGCCGATGGCGGAGAGCGAACTGTAGGGCAGGCGAGAAGCGAAAGGCGAGAGGGGCGCTAGCTGAGAGAATCCAGCAGCGCCCTTACCGTTTCGATCGTGTCGGCGTCGACCGGGTTCTTGTCGGTGCGCCACCGCGCGATGCGCGGAAAGCGCACGGCGACGCCACTCCTGTGGCGGCTCGATTTCTGGATGCCTTCGAAGGCGATTTCGAAGACCAGTTTCGGTTCGACGCTCCGGACCGGCCCGAAACGCTCGATGGTGTGGCGCCGGATGAACGCGTCGACCTTGTGAAGCTCAGCATCGGTCAACCCCGAGTACGCCTTGGCGAACGGCACCAACCTGTCGCCGTCCCAGATGGCGAAGGTGTAGTCGGTCAGCAGGCCTGCGCGACGGCCGCTTCCGCCCTGAGCTGCGACGAGTACGGCGTCGACCGAGAGCGGATCGACCTTCCATTTCCACCATCCGCCGCGCTTTCGACCGGCGAGATAGGCACCATCCGAGCGCTTGATCATGACACCTTCGGCGCCGCGAGCGCGGGCGGCGTCGCGTTGCACTGACAGTGCCTCCCACGTGGCGGCATCGACCAGCGGTGAGACGCTGAAGACGCGGGCAGCGCCGGCAATCAGCGGACTCAGTTGCGCGCGCCGTTCGACGAGCGCGCGTTCACGCAGGTCGACACCGTCGAGCTCAAGCAGGTCATACGCGATGAATGCAACCGGCACGTCGGTGAGCATTGCGCGCGAAACCGTCTTGCGCTGGATCCGGCGTTGGAGCTGGGCAAACGGCAGCGGCAGGTCGGCGCCCGGCAGCCAGGCCATGATCTCGCCGTCGAGCACCGTGCCATCGGGAAGATTGGTGGCGGCCACTTCGATCTCGGGAAAGCGTCCTGCCAGCAATTCTTCGCCGCGCGACCAGAGCCAGGTGCCACCCTGCCGCCGGATCAGCTGCGCCCGTATTCCATCCCACTTCCACTCCGCCAGCCAATCGGCACGTTCGCCGAGCGCACCGGGCGCGGATTCCAGCGGGCTCGCCAGGGCAAATGGGTAGGGGCGCGACACGTCGGCGTCGGCCTCGTCGCGCGCACCGAGTGATTGCCATGCGTCTGGACTCGGTGTCCAGCTTCCCATCAATCGGTGCGCGATTACCTGTTCGTCAAGTGCTACGGCTCTCGCCACCGCGCGCGTGACCAGTTTGGCCGCCACGCCCACGCGGAACGCCCCCGTCAGCAGCTTGTTCCAGGTCAGGCGCTCCGCCAGGCTCAGCTCCCGCCAGTTCTGCTGCAGCATTTCGCATTGCGTGGCTTCCTCGAGTTCGCGCATCGGCAGCAGGCGTTCCTCGATCCAGTACTGCAGGCTGCGTTGCGGAGCGGCCTCGTCGCCTGCGCCGGTAAGAAGCGCCACCGTTTCGGCGATATCGCCCACCTGCTCGTGACATTCGTCGAGGAGCCAGGGGTCAAGCCCGGCGGCATCGGCCGCGCAGGCGCGCAGCGTGCCGCTGCTCACCACGCGCTTCGGGCGGTTGCCGAGCAGCACGTAGAGCGCCCACGCGGCGTCGCCGGGCGGCGCGGAGCGGAAGTAGCGCTCCAAGGCGTTGAGCTTGTCGTTGGTTGCAGTCGACTCATCGAGCGCACGGTAGAGTGCCGCGAAGTCCTTCATTGCGTTTCCATCGCGTTGTCGGCGGCGTCGTCTCGCTCGCCTTCCCACCGCGTGGCGATCGCCTGCGCGTCGAGACCCCGTTCGCGCAGGTAGCGGGCGACGGTGTGGGTGAAACCGTGCGTGACGAGCACGCGCTCGGCACCGGTCGCCGCGACGGTCTTGAGGAGCGCTGGCCAGTCGACGTGGTCCGAGAGAACAAATCCGCGATCGACATTCTGACGGCGACGATTCCCACGCACGAGCATCCACCCCGAGGCAAACGCGTCACTCGACTGTCCGAATCGCCGTCGCCACGGTGAGCCCGCCGCTGACGGCGGCCCGATGACAAACCCATCGGCCCATTCCGACCTGCTTGGCGCCGAATGCACGGGAATCGTCGCCGGCAACGTCACGCCTTGCTCGCGGTAGAGCGCCGTCATCGACTCGACTGCACCGTGCGTCCAGATTGGGCCGACAAAATCGCGAAGCATGCCGAGCAGGCGCTGGGATTTGCCGAGCGGATACGCGAAGAGC
>JBEPVV010000250.1:0-3575 GCA_041690795.1 Gemmatimonadota bacterium
GCGAGGATCTCATCGCGCACGAGGGCTTCGTCAGGCCAGCGGTAGATGGGAAGCCCGAACGTGCTTTCGGTGATGAAGGTATGCGCGCGAACCGGCTCGAACGGATCGCAGGTGGGGTCCGGGTTGGTCTTGTAGTCGCCGGACGCCAGCCACACTTCGCCACGATGCTCGAGACGCACCTGCGCCGACCCGAGGATGTGTCCGGCTGGATGCATCGAGATCGATACCTCGCCGACCACCCGCGTTTCGCCGTATGCGATGCCGTCGACTGCGCGGCCGCCGAGCCTCGCTTCGGCGAGACGACGACCTGGCTCGGCGACGAGATACGCCTCGCAACCCTGGGTGAGGTGATCGCTGTGCGCATGCGTCACAACGGCTCGTGCGACCGGTGCCCACGGATCGATGTAGAAGTCACCTGCGGCGCAGTAGAGGCCGCGGTCGGTGCTGACAAGCAGGTTCATGCGGGGGTCGCGTGCGGGTACATGACCGGTGGACGCGGAGCGCCGCACGGGCCAGCACAGGTCAGTGGTGGCGCCCGGAGCTTCGCGTGGATCGCCGGCTGGCCAGCGTGGCATACGGCGTGTCGTCGGGCGCGTCGCCGCGGGGCCAGTCATGTTCCTTGCCCGGGAAATCCGGTCGCGGCCTGGCGAGGATGTAGGCGGCAACGTTGGCTGCTTCGGTGTCTGTCAGCGATCCGGGGCGATCCTGCGGCATGTTGTGACGAACAAACGACGCGGCGGTGCGGACGCGGGCCATACCGGCACCGATGTTGTAGCTCTTCGGTCCCCAGAGGGGCGGGTAGGTCGCATTGCCGGCGCCGTCGGTTCCGTGACAGCGCGCGCAGTCCTTCTGGAAAATCACCTTGCCAGCCTTCAGGTCGGGTCGCGTTACCACGAGCAGCACGGTGTGCACGCTGTCCCCGATCGCGACGCCGCGCGACACGAAGGCGAGGTAGGCGACGATATCGCGCATGGCGGGATCGTCGAAGGAGAGCGGGGTGCCGTTCAGCGACCGCACGAAACAGTCGTTGATGCGGTCCTCGATTCGCTGGACCGAGGCGGAGCGGCTCCGGTACTGCGGGAAGCGCGCGTAGACGCCGGTCAAGGGCATCGCGTCGCGCTGGCGGCCGTCGCCGAGGTGGCACGACGTGCAGCGGAGCGCGTTGCCAACATGGCGAGGCAGCGAATCGCCGGTCGCTGCAAGGATCGCATGGCCACGATGGATGCTTGCGCCCAGCGGTCCGGACGGAGCGAACGACCCATCGGGAGCGCGCAGTGTGGTGTCCGTGATCACAGCTGGGGCGTCAGGTCGTCGCGATTGCAGCCGGCAGGCCGACAGTGCGACGAGCCCGAAAAGGAAATACCGGACCACTGGCTACGCGGCCTTCATCCACATCCTGACGGCCATCACGACCAGGAGCACCGCAAAGCCGCGCTGCAGCGTGGCCGGTGGCACGTGCTGCGCGTAGCGGGCGCTCAGCCATGCGCCAAGCGTGATTCCCGCGGCGACGAGCAGGGCGGCGCGGATGTCGATGTTCCCCGCCTCCCAGTATTCGCGGGCGGCCAGAATGCCGACCGGCAGAAGCAGTGCACCGAGCGAAGTGCCAATAGCACGCGGCGACGTCATTCCCATGCCCAGCGTCAGCGCGGGTACGATGATGATGCCGCCGCCAAGGCCGAAGAGTCCAGCGAGAATGCCGGCGGCAAATCCAATTACGACAAAGAGCACGAGCATGCGAACTCCTAGAAGAGCAGCTCCACGCCGAAGCGCACCAGCCGCGGCGGACCATAGACGAAAAGCGGCCAGGTGAAGTCGCGGGCCGCCGCCAGGTAGAGCGGCAGCAGCTCGCTCTGGCCAGAGATCATACCATCGCCATTGAGATCGGCGTAGCGGCGATACCGGGGCGACTCATAGGGAATCGGATTCGGGTTCGCCTGGTAGGCGGCCATGGCCATCTTGCTGAGCGTGGTGGGATCAGCCTGTGGCGTGCCGGTGTCGCGCCGCACGCTGGTCTGGTTCTGCGTGTTGAGCAGGTTCCGCGCATCGAAATAGATCCCGCCGTTGAGCTTGCCGAAGCGCACGGGGCGCCGCAGGAGTGCGTCAACGGTGTACTGGTTTGGCAGGCGGCTGCCGTTGATCGGCCCGGTGAGCGAATCACCCGCGGTATTCGTGCGCGTATAGGGGAGCCCGCTGGAGTAGCGGCCGACCGCCGAAATCTGCAAGCCTCCCAAGGGATATCCGCCGAAGAGCCGCGGCCCTCCCTTGGCGTTGATCTCACCGGTCACGGCGGCGATCAGTGCCAGCCGGCGATCGTAGTCGAGTGGAAACTGCGCGCGCGCTGCCTGGATCGTGTCGCCGGTCGCCGGATCAATGTGTGTCTTGTCGTAGATATTGAACGAATTGCTGACCGTCGCCTCGGCCCGTTGCACGACGCCGGAAATGCGCACGCCGAGTCCATGGTGCAACTCGCGCTCGAAGATCAGTTCGCCGCCAACAACGGCGCCGACGTCGGCGTTCTCGAAAACGGAGGAGTCGGGATTGACGTTGATCGGTACCGATGCCACCAGCCCGGAAAGCTGCTTGTCGTAAACGTTGAGCTTGAGCGAATTGCCGCTGGGGAGCCGGATCCGGACGCTCAACTCGTACTGCATCGCCGACTCGAACCCCAGGTTGGGATTGCCCTGGCGAAAGCGTCCGGTGCGCGTAGTGTCGTCGAACGACGCGTCGACGAGGTACTGGAGGTCGGGCGCCTGCGAGAACTTGCCCAGGCTGGCGACGAAGGTGGCGCCGGAGACGGTGGTGGACACGGCGGCGCGGGGACTGATCGAACTCCGCGCCTTGAGGGTCGTGTTCCCGAGGTCGGCACCGGGCGAGAAGCCGTCGTAGCGGAGGCCAACGGTGATGCCGAGATCGCCGGCGCGTCCCTGTCCTTCGAGATATGCGCCCGAAAGCATCGGCGAGAAGTTCGATGCGGTCGGCGGCGGCACGGCACCCGCGACGGGTTCGTATGCCAGCGCGCGCTGAAACGTCTTCACCTGCTGCGAGGCGTACATGCCGCCAAAGTGCACGTCGACGTGGGAAGTGGCGCCCCAGGTGGCATCGAGCTGGGTCCGGATTTCGGAGAATTCATTCCATGCCAGCTCGCCGGACCCCGCGCCAGACATGAAGAAAGCCGGCACCCCGTACGGCGTATTGCTCGCGAACTGAGGCGTACCGAAATCAGGAAGTGCGGCGCGAGTGGAAATCGTGTCCTGACGCTTGGCGATGTCTTCGTCGAGAATGTGCAGGCGCTTGCCGGTGAACGCGCCGAAGGCGTAGTCTGGCGCATCGACGGTTCCGCGAACGAACGATTTGTCGTAGTAGCCGAATCGCAGTTCGCCGAACAGCGGTGTGTGATCGCCTGAGGGTGGAAGCAGCTGCATGCTGGCGGTGAGCAGGCGGCCGTCGGTGCGGCTGCCGGGTGCGAAGTTGGCGTCGTACTTGTAGACCGGATCGTAGAGGTAGGCCTGTTGCGTCGTGCCAAGTCCGAAGAGACGCCCGATCATCCGCGACGAGAATGGCACCGTGATCTTGCC
>JBEPVV010000251.1:0-3574 GCA_041690795.1 Gemmatimonadota bacterium
GGATTCGATGCGCACGGCCATCTCCGAGACCCAGCGCCGCCGGAAGATCCAGATACTCGCGGTCGACGACATAGAGGCCGACTGGCAGCGAATCGACGGTGAGCCGATGCAGCTTGCTGACGATGCCCGCGTCGTCCGCCTCTTCCCCGTCGAGCGCCGGCAGCACCGCGGCGAGGATCGCGGCGACGGTATCAAGGATCGGACGCAACTCTGCCGGCGGTCGGGGAGAATCGACCACTTCGAGCACGGCGGCGCGTCCGTCACGCCAGGGAATGTCGACGGTTACCGAATGCGCCGATCCTGCCGGACCCTGCCCCGCCGCGAGACGATCCGATCGGCGCGCCCCGGCCTTGAACCGGACCTCGGCGGCCGGCAACGCGCCCTGCAGATGCTGACAGAGGGCGCGCAGCCGATCGTTGGGTTTCTCGCTGCCCGCGAGCGCGCGCGCGGCACCTGCGATGACAGCGAGCGGAGGCGGGTAGATCCGCGCGGGTTCGGTCACGTGACGGGCCGATTGAGGGCAGCGTCGTCCCGCAGCGAACTTCCGCCGCTCACGGCAGTCTCTGCAACTGCTCCAGCAGTTCGCCGTTGTCCCGACGGACGCCCCGTTCCGTTTCGACCCAGCGCCAGCCAATCGTGCCCTGCTTGTCGATCACGATGTACGCCCGCCTGGCGTAGAACTTCTCTTCGTTGAGGACACCGAACAGCCGTGACACGTCGCGCTTGAAATCGCTGAGCAGATCGAACGGCATCGACCACTTGGCCCGGAACTCCTTCAGCGTGGCGGTTGAATCGACGCTGATCGGAAGCACGACAGTATCGCGTTCCTGGAACTTGACGATATCGGCCGTGAAGGCGGACATTTCTGCCGTGCACGTGCTCGTGAATGCGAGAGGAAAGAACGCGAGCAGCACGTTTCGCTCGCCGCGAAACGCCGACAGGCGGACATCGGCCTCGGCAGTCGAGCGCAAGGTGAAGTCAGGCGCCGTGCTTCCCACGTCGGGTACCGCAACGGCGACATCGCTCATTTCGCGTCGAACCTGCGACCGGCAACGGTCCAGTTCACGACATTCCACCAGGCGGCCAGGTAGTCCGGTCGACGATTCTGGTACTTGAGGTAGTAGGCGTGTTCCCATACGTCGCACCCGATGATGGCATGCTTGCCGTCCATGATCGGCGCGTCCTGGTTCGCCGTGCTCTCGACGGCCAGCTTGCCATCGACACCGCGGACGAGCCAGCCCCAGCCGCTGCCGAAGCGCGTCGTGCAGGCCTTGCCAAATTGCTCCTTGAATGGCGCGAGGCCGCCAAACGACTGATCGATGGCCGCCGCGAGCTGACCCGCTGGTGCGGCCGCGCCACCGGGGGCCATCAGTTCCCAGAAGAAGCTGTGATTGTAGTGACCGCCGCCGTTGTTGCGCACCGCCGTACGCTTCGCTTCGGGAACCCGGCTCAGGTCGGCCAGCAGCTGTTCGATGGTGAGCGACTGCAGGGCCGTCTCGCCGTCAAGCGCGGCGTTCAGGTTGGTGACGTAGGCGGCATGATGCTTGTCGTGATGAATGCGCATCGTCGCTTCATCGATGTGGGGCTCAAGCGCGGTGTAGTCGTAGGGAAGTGGCGGAAGGGCGAATGGCATCGATCAGCTCCGGCGGGGAAATTGGGTCTCAAAGATGACCCGCAACCGAGCCCCGAGCAACGACGCCGCGTTGCAGGTTGGCGGCGATGGCGATGCCGAACGCCAGGGTCACGGCGACGAGCACTTCATCGGTCAGGACCGCAGCGGCCGTCAGCGCCGTGGCGAGGCCCATGAGCGCCGCTCGCACCCGCGCGGAAACGAGGCGACCAGCTGCCGGGAGGCACCCCGCGACGATCGCCCCGCTGATGCCGACCGCTCCGGCGCGGGTGCCGGCGAGGATCACCAGCGCCGCCGCGACGGCGGTCCAGCGGCCCGAGCCGGCCGCCATGATCGCTGCGACGGCGACGACCGTTGTGACCAGCGGCTGCCAGTGCGCCAGCCCGTCTGCGGTGGAGGGCGCCCAGGCGACGACGACAATGGCCAGCGCAGGAAGCACGATGGCGGCATGCGCGTCGGCGCGTGACACGCCGACAGCCGCAACGGCGACGATCCAGACCAGCGCGATCGCCGCCAGCAGCAGGGCGGCCGCGCCTGAGACAGGCGCGTCGGTTGCGAATCGCGCGAAACCGATCAATGGCATGCCGGCAATGGTCAGCGCGAGCCACGTCCAGGCGCCAATTGCAATGACCGCGACCGCCGCAATCAACGGAACGCCGCCGATCGTGACGCGGCGCAATGCCGTCCACGCGAGCAGCGCGAGCGCGACCAGGCTGACGAGGAGCGGACCGGCGATCGCGGCGACGCCCGCCACCAAGGCCGTCGCGATCTGCCACGGTGCGAGCGGGGGGATGTCGCCAGCGATCTGCATTCGGGGCCGGGCGCGAATGAGCGTGCCGAGGGAGGGGATCGCGCCCACCGCCAGACCGATGAGCAGTGGGAGCACGTGCAACGGCGCCGCGATCAGCAGCCCGACCGCGAACGGAAGGGCCAGCACCAACCTGCGCCATTGCATGATGTGGGGGAGCAGGCACGCCCCGGTGAGCAGGGCTCCGACGGTGACCGTCAGGAACCAGCCGTCCTCCTGGCTCTGCACCGACATGACACGGAGCAGCGCGGGGTCAAGGGTGTCGAACGCGTGCCAGAGTGCAGCGAGTCCGAGACCAGCGATGATCAACTGGCCCACACTCGCTGCGGGCTCTTCAATCGGAACCACGAACGGCACGATGAGAAGTGGCAGCGCCAACAGCAGAAGCGTGTAGGTTGTCACGGCGGGCAATCTCGCGCCGACATGGTCGGTACACCACCCAGCGTTCTGGCCCGCGGGCAAGCTGCCGATACTCTAGTCCATTGGAGAGGATACGATGCCCCTGTCCCTGCGGTATGCACTGACAACCCCCGGGCGCGCGATGGTGGCGCTCGAAGCTGACGACCTCCGCGTTGCCATGCAGGCGACCGACCAGACCGACGCGCTCGGCGATTTGGTGCGCGCGACGGCCGCGCTGCTTGAGGGCGGTGATCGTGCATCAGTGGTGCTGGAGGATTCACCCGGCGTTCACGAGTGGTCGTTCGAGCGACGCGGAGCCCAGGTGCATATCAGTATTCATAGCTGGGCGGACCGTGCGTCCGACACCGCAAGCATGGTGCTGTCGCAGGAGCGCTCGGTGGCGATCACCTGTCCGCTCACGGTACTGGCGCGCGAGCTGGTGCTGGTGCTTGACGTATTGTGGGTGGGACATGGTCCGGATGGTTGGTCCCGTCTCTCACCGCGGCATCCGTATCCGAAGAACGAGCGGCGACGTTTGCGCCAATTGCTGTCCGTGTCCGCGCGTCGTGCCGTGGAGAGCGGTCCCGCAACAGGCTGAACCACCGTCGATCGGCGGCGCCGCCAACCTCACACCGATCGCGTCGCCATGCGGTCGGCTGATCGTACTTCGTGCCGCACCGGGCCGGACATGCACGGTGACACGCTCGCCGGACCCGGCTGATGCGATCGTCACCTGT
>JBEPVV010000252.1:0-3573 GCA_041690795.1 Gemmatimonadota bacterium
TCGACACACGGAAAGAGAGGGAAGAGAGCGGTTCTCTTCTCTCTTTTTCCTTTCTTTTTTCTCCGTTCTCTTTTCATTGGAGTGTTGTGCTTCCTCCTCCATCTGCGCCGCGTCGTCCCGTGACCACCGTCCGCCACGGCGAGTCGTTCACCGATGACTTCGGCTGGCTCCGTGACAAGGACCTGCCGGAGACAATCGCCTACCTGGAGGCGGAGAATCAGTACGCGGCCGATTACCTCACGGGCCAGGCCGAGCGGCAGGAGCAGCTCTATCATGAGATGCTTGGGCGGATCCGCGAGACCGATCTGTCGGTGCCCGTTCGGCTGAATGGATTCTGGTACTACAGCCGGACCGTAGCGGGGAAGCAGTACGCGATTCATTGTCGACGCGCCGGTGAGATGACATCCGGCGTCGAAGAGGTGCTACTCGACCTGAACGCGCTCGCCGCAGGCAAATCGTTCATGTCGCTTGGCAACTTCGTCGTCAGCGACGACGGACAACTGCTGGCGTACAGCACCGACGATTCGGGATTCCGACAGTACGCACTCGCCATCAAGGACCTGCGTACCGGCGAGCTGCTCGATTTTCGCCGCGACCGCGTGACGTCGGTGGCCTGGACCTTGGATGGCCGCGAGCTGTATTACACGGTCGAAGACGACACGACCAAGCGGTCGCATCAGCTGTGGAGGCATCGCCTCGGCGAGCCCTCAGATGCGTTGATTCACGAGGAAGTCGACGAGTCATTCTCGGTGCATGTCGGTCGGACGCGAAGCCGCCAGTGGCTGGTCCTGCAGAGCGGCAGTCACACCACCAGTGAATCGCGGGTGCGGCCGGCCGGGTCCGGCGAAACCGACTGGCGCGTGCTGCTGCCAAGGGTGCCGGAGATCGAGTACGACATCGAACATCATCCCGGGCGCGAGGGTCAGGGGCGCGACTCGTTCATCATCCGGATCAACGACACCGGCCGGAACTTTCGCCTGGCACGCGCACCGGTCGACGATGTTCGCCGTGAGTCGCTCGTCGAAATGCTGCCTCATCGCGACGAGGTGATGATCGAAGCGCACGACTGCTTCGCCAATCACCTGGTGGTGACCGAGCGGGAAGGAGGCATTTCGCAACTCGTGGTCGCCCGGATCGACGGGCTGCCGCGACGCCTGCGCTTTCCCGAGCCGGTGTACGAGCTGTACATGCATGCCAATCCAGAGTGGGACGTGTCGGCGATCCGGGTCGGTTACCAATCGCTCGTCACGCCGGCATCAGTCTACGAATGCAGCCTCGATACTGATGAGCGGACGCTCCTCAAGCAGCAGGAAGTCGTCGGCGGATACGACGCCACCCGCTTCATATCCGATCGGCTCCAAGCGCGCACGGTCGATGGCACACTGATCCCGGTGTCGCTCGTCCGACGCCGCGACGTCGCGGCGGATGGCAGCGCACCCTGTCTGCTCGAGGGTTACGGGTCATACGGCTATCCATTTCCGGTGGCGTTTTCGTCGAATCGCCTCTCGCTGCTCGAGCGCGGCGTGGTCGTCGCCATTGCGCATGTCCGTGGCGGCGGAGAGCTCGGCAAGCGGTGGCACGACGCCGGTCGGCTCGGTAACAAGATGAACACTTTCACTGATTTCGTCGCGTGTGCTGAGTTGCTGATTGCGGAGCAGATCGTAGCGCCGGACCGGATCGTCATCGAAGGCGGCAGCGCCGGGGGGCTGCTGATGGGCGCGGTGAGCAACCTCCGCCCCGAACTTTTTTGTGGCGTCATCAGCCAGGTACCCTTTGTGGACGTTCTCAACACGATGTCGGACCCGACGCTGCCGTTGACCGTCGGAGAGTACGAAGAGTGGGGCAATCCGGCCATCGCGGAGGAGTTCGAATGGATGCGCCGGTATTGTCCCTACACCAACCTCGCGCAAGGAATGTATCCGGCGATGCTGGTGCGGACGTCACTCAACGATTCGCAGGTGATGTACTGGGAACCGGCCAAGTATGTGGCGAAGCTGCGCCTGCTCAAGCGCGACACCACGCCGCTGCTGTTCTTGACCAACATGGGCGCGGGGCACGGCGGTGCGTCGGGGCGGTATGACCGGCTGCGCGAGATCGCCGGAGACTACGCCTTCCTGCTGACGGTCGCGGACGTATCGGTCTAGGCAAGCGTGGCTGCTTCGGCGCGTGCCGCGCGACCGGCGGCCGTGTCGGGATGCTCAAGCGCAAGACGGAGCAGTTCGCTTCGCAGCGCGGGCACGTTCCCGAGCGCGCGGTAGATGTCGATCAGTGCATTCGTCACTTTCCAGCGATCGGCCAGTGTCACGCCGAGCATGCGGATTTCGAGAAGGCAGCGCGTTGCGCCATCTGGGTCGTGGCATTCGTCGGCGAGCAGTGCTGCCAGTCGCAGACGCGCCTCGATCTCCCCCGGATACGCGACGATCCGCGATCGGTACGACTCGACGGCCTCGTCGAGCGAACCGCGCACCACAAGCGCGTGTTCCAGGGAATACTCATGAGCGCGCGGCGTGCCATCGGCGCTCGGGAAATGCACTCCCGCAGCGCTTCCGCCTCCGGCCTCGATCGCGCGCCAGACCAGCCAGACCACGCCTGCGGTAACTACGGCATCGGGAACGAGTAGCAGCATGACCCTGTCGGGGTAGCGTGCAAACTCCGCGGCAAGCATCAAGGCCATCAGCGAACTGCCGAGGAGAAGGCCCAGGCGGATCCGGAGGCCGCGATCGGCACTGACATCGCGGAGCGGCATCAGGGCGCGGCCGCGTGATCGCCCGACACGACGCTCCACGCTTCGAGTGCGCGATCAAGGGCGGTCGATGGGTCGCTCGCGACGGCGGTCAGGTGGCCCATCTTCCGGCCCGGTCGCGCCTCCCGCTTGCCGTAGAGATGCAGCCGAACGCCTGGAATCGCCAGCGCGCGGTCCCAGCGCGGCTCGCCGCGCGCCCACAGATCGCCCAGCAGGTTGACCATTGCGACTGGCGAAAGGGCCCGCGTATCACCCAAAGGCAATCCGGCCAGGGCGCGCACCTGCTGCTCGAACTGGCTCGTGACCGAGGCGTCAAGGGTCCAGTGGCCGCTGTTGTGCGGTCGGGGCGCGAGTTCGTTGACCATCAGTCGCCCGCCGTCGGCCACGAAGCACTCGACGCCCATGACCCCGACGTAGTCGAGGGCGGTGACCACCTGCTCGGCCGTGGTACGGGCCTGGGTCGCTATGGTATCGGATACTATAGCTGGCACCACGCTGGTGTGGAGGATGCCGTCGTGATGAACGTTTTCCGCCACCGGCCAGGTTGTGACCGCGCCGTCGACGCCGCGGGCCACCATCACCGACACTTCGCGCTCGAGCGCGACCCGCCGCTCGAGAATGCAGGGTACGTTGCCCAAGCGGTCGTATGCGGTCGCCAACCGATCGGCCGACGTGACGACGGATTGTCCCTTGCCGTCGTATCCCATTCGTGCCGTCTTGAGAATGCCCGCTACGCCGCCAATTGCCTGCCAGGCAGACGGGAGGTGGTCGGCGATCCGAACAGAGCCATGGGAGTATAACACAAAACCGAGCCCACAAGCCGCACACCT
>JBEPVV010000253.1:0-3569 GCA_041690795.1 Gemmatimonadota bacterium
ACCGGCGAGGTGTTGAACGACGTCCTGCCCCGCGACTGCAGCCTGCATCGCGGCGTCGCTGGCCAGGTCGCCAACCACGAGTCGCACACCGCGCGCCGCCAGCGGAGCCGCGCGCGCAGCGGACCGGACCAGCGCGGTGACTGTATCGCCCCGTTCCAGCAACCGATCGACGAGGTGACCGCCTACGAAGCCAGTCGCGCCCGTCACCATCACGTTCATGTGGGTCGGTCGAGGACGCGAAAAGTCTGGTAGGGTGTGAAGCCTGCTTTGGTGAGCCCCTGGATGATGCCAGTGTTGTCTTCGAGCAACCAGCTTGCTTCGCCCCAGCCGATACCGCGTTCGGCGGTCTTCGACCAGATCCAGTGATAGAGCGCGGAATCGATCCCCTTGCCGCGCCACTCCGGCAGCACGCCGAGGAGCAGGATCCGCGACCGGGTGAGCTTCTTCATCTTGATCTTGTACAGCATTGTCAGCGAGGCGGGAAACATCCGTCCGTTGCGATTGGTTCGGAGCGCCTCGTTCAGGTCGGGAAGGGTCAGCCCGAAGGCGATCGGCTTGCCGTCCTTCTCGACGAACGGGACCAGCTCTGGAATGACGACCGGCTTGAACGATGCGGCGAGCACGTCGATCTCCGCATCGGTCATCGGGATGAAGCCCCAGTTGTCTTCCCAGCAATCGTTGTACAGCTGCTTCACCAGTTCGACTTCCGCGGCGAAGTTCTTCATGTTGAGCGGGCGGATGGTGATGCCGTAGCGCTGCTTCAGCAGGTTCACGGCGCGCTCGGTACGCTCCGGCGGCTTCACCGGAGCCACCAGGGAGCCGCCTTGCAGCGCGATGAGATCCTTGGCCTTGAAGAATCCGGCCGTCTCCAGCAGCGTCAGGTAGTATGGCGGATTGTGCGGCATCATGATCGAGTTCGGCATGTCGAAGCCGTCGATCAGCAAGCCGCATTCGTCATTGACCGAAAACGACATTGGTCCGCGCAACGTATCCAGCCCGCGCACCTTGACCCATGCGCTGGCGGTGTCGAGCAACGCCTGCGCCACCGGAAAATCGTTGATGCTCTCGAAGAAACCGAAGAAGCCGACCCGGTCCTTGTGAATCTCGTTGTGCAGGAGATTGTGGATGGCAGCGATGCGGCCGACGACTTCGCCGTCGCGGACTGCGATGAAATAGTCGGCTTCGGCATGCTGAAAGAATGGGTTGTGCTTCCGGTCGAGCAGCTTCTTGACCTCGGCGCGAAACGGCGGGACCCAGTTGAGGTCCCGCCGGTGCAGCCGGTACGGCAGGTCGATGAAGCGGCCGAGATCTTTCGCCGTCTCGACGCGCCGGATTTCCGGCGCCTGTGTCAGATGACCCCCAGCTCCTTGCCGATCCGACCGAACGCTTCGAGCGCGAAGTCGATCTGCGCGGCCGAGTGCGTTGCCATCACGCTGGTACGAAGCCGGCACTGCGAGGGCGGCACGGCCGGCGGGCAGACCGGGTTGGTGAAGACGCCCTCGTCGAAGAGCTTTCGCCAGAAGAGAAAGGTCTTCTCCAGCGGGCCGATCAGCACCGGCACGATCGGGGACTGCGTCGGGCCGATATCAAATCCGAGCGAGCGGAAGCCGTCCTGCAGGCGCTTGGCGTTGACCCACAACGCATCGCGACGCTCTGGTTCCTGCTGCATCACCTCGAGCGCCGCCAGTACGCCGGCAGTGTTGGCCGGCGGCAGCGACGCCGTGAAGATGAATGGGCGCGAGTGGTGCTTGAGAAAGTGAATCACCGACTCGTCGGCCGCGAGGAACCCACCCACCGACGCCAGTGACTTGGAAAACGTCCCGGCGATGATGTCGACATCGGCCTGCATGCCGAAGTGCGCACCGGTGCCTTCGCCGCGCGACCCGAGCACGCCGAGCGCATGCGCGTCATCGACCACGAGTGCTGCGCCGTACTTGCGCGCGAGCCGCACCAGGTCGGGAACGTCGGCGATGTCGCCTTCCATCGAATAGATGCCGTCGACCACGATCATCGTGCCCTTGCCCGAACTGTTCCGCTCCAGCAGAAAGGCGAGCTGCTCGAGGTCGCCGTGGTTGAAACGTTCGGTCTTGCCGAAAGCGAGCTTCGCGCCATCGACGATGCAGGCGTGGTCGAGCTTGTCGAGGTAGACGGTTTCGTTGCGCCCAAGGATGCCGGAGATCAGGCCGAGGTTGGCGCCGTATCCGGTCGAGAAGACCATGCAGGCTTCCTTGCCCAGGAACTCGGCGAGGGCAACCTCCAGGCGTTCGTGCAGGTCGAGCGAGCCATTCAGAAAGCGCGAGCCGGTGCAGCCCGAGCCGTAGCGGTGCAGGGCACGCGACGCGGCCTCGAGAACCTTGGGATGGTGCGTCAGCCCGAGATAGTTGTTGGAGCCCAGCATGAGCCGCTTCTTCCCTTCGATGACGACGTCGGTGTCATCGGATTCGGAAATGGCCTTGAAGTAGGGGTAAAGGCCGGCCGCCTGAACCTTGCGTGCCGCGGTGAACTGCCGGCACTTGTCAAAAAGTGCCACCTGGGACTGGAGCGTCTCGGTCGCCACGGGCCCTCACGGAGCGCGGGTGGAACTTCAGAGTATCGAGGCGGGTATCTTTGACCAACCAGTCGACAAACTTAGGACTACGACCATCTCCACACAAGCCGAAACCTGCTCCAGGCGCATGCCGCGGTTGGCTAACATCAACTGTATCATGGCCTTGGGCTTCATGTCGCTATTTGCACCGCAGCTCTCTGCGCAGTTTCCGCGGGCTCGCGTCGGCGAGTTCGAGGTTCGTGGTCTCGATTTCACGCCGAACGGTGGTTGGCGGGGTCGTGCCGCACGGGTGATGGCGTTCCGGCACGACCTTCTGCGCCGGGGGGCCGTTTCGCTGCTCAATGGTCCGTCCAGCCTCTCGGCTGTTCGTGGGAACTATTTCATCCCGGTCATTCCGATCGCGTTTCGCGACGCCGGGCCCACGTATCCGGTCACGCAGTATCAGGACCTTTTCTTCTCGCCGGCTCCGGTCAGTCGCGCCTGGAGCGTCAAGACGTACTACGCGGCGGCATCGCGCGGCAATATCACGCTCGACGGGCACGTCTTCGACTGGGTGCACGTGGACAGCTTCGCGGTGTACTACCAGGATGGCTGCAACGGCGTAGGGGTGTTGAACGCGTGCCCGAGTCACCCCGTGTCGCGGATGGGTGAGCTGCTCAAATCGGTGCTCGATTCCGTGTCGAACGCGCCCGGCGCGGACACAGTATGGAATCGCTACGACAACGACGGTCCCGACGGCATTCCCAACTCGGGCGACGACGATGGTGTCATCGACATGGTCGCCTTCATCCAGCCGGTCGAGGACGGCGCCTGCGGCACGCAGGGCATCTGGTCGCATCGCGCGAGCATCGGTCACTGGAACAACGGGCAGCCGTACGTCACGCGCACCCCGCGGCGAGATGCCAGTGGGCGAGCGATCCCGGGACAATTCCTCACCATCGACTCGTACACCATGCAGTCGGCCGTCGGCGGCGACGATGCCTGCACGGCGTCCGCGATCATGCCCGTCGGGACCGTCACG
>JBEPVV010000254.1:0-3555 GCA_041690795.1 Gemmatimonadota bacterium
GGCCTGGGGATCGGTCTTGCGCTCGCTCGCCGGCTGGTCGAACTGCACGGCGGTGAGCTTACCGTGCGGAGCGAAGGCCTCGGGCACGGCTGCGAATTTCTGGTGATCCTTCCGCTCGCGGACGGCGCGGCGCCCCAGTCCAGCGCTGGTCAGCCACTCGCGCTCGCCTCGGCGTCAGGGCGACCGATGCGAGTGCTGGTAGTCGATGACAATCGTGATGCGGCGGAAAGCCTTGCCGGCGTCCTGGCGCTGCTCGGCCATGTCGTGAATGTGGCACTCGATGGTGTTCAGGCGCTGGAGGGTGTCGAGGCGTTCGCGCCGGAAGTGATTCTGCTCGACATCGGCATGCCGCGCATGAACGGCTACGAAGTTGCGCGGAAGTTGCGCGCCGATTCGGCCACCCGCGACGTGCTGCTCGTCGCGGTGACCGGTTGGGGACAGCAAGCGGACAAGCAGGCGGCGCTCGACGCCGGGTTTCACCATCACCTCGTCAAGCCGATCGACGTGGCGGAGCTCGAACTCCTGCTGCAGCAGGCTGGCGACAAGCGGTGACGCGTACCGGGGCCGGGATGAAACCGTGCTGGGCGAAGTCGCTGGTCGAAATGCCCAACCGGCGATCGGTCATGTCACATGGTATCTGTGTCAGGGCGCCGCGATGATTCGAAAAACCGTCGTCGTGTTCATCAGGTAGAGTTCGCCCGCCGCGTCTTGTCCGAAGGAGAGCACTGCGCCGCCAGGAGCGAGCGAAGTCCAGTTCGCCGGTGCGGTTGCCTGGCCACCGGCATATCGAAACGAGCGCACCCAGCCGGCGCAGTAATCGGCGTAGAAGTACGTGCCCTGCATCCCGGCCAGCACCGCACCGCGATAGACGAAGCCCCCGGTGATCGAGCACGCGCCGCTGGTATGCTGATACTCCAGGACCGGCACCACGAAACCACTCCCCGTGCAGAGACTCGCGCTTCCGAAGCAGCGCGTTCCTTCATAGATATTCCAGCCGTAGTTGAGGCCCTTGCCGCCGCCCGAGGCCGCCGTCGATACGTCGACCTCTTCCCGTTGATCCTGGCCCACGTCGGCGATGTACAAGTCACCGTTGGAACGATCAAACGAGAAACGCCAGGGATTGCGCAGTCCAACGTTCCACGGTTCCGCACGAGCATTCGACTGCCCCACGAACGGATTGTCGGCCGGAATCGCCATCGAGCCATCATCGTGAATGTCGAGCCGGAGCAGCGAGCCGAGGAGGTCATTGCTGTTCTGTCCGTGTCCCTGCGGATCGCCTCCCGAGCCGCCATCGCCCATGCCCACGTACAGCATGCCATCGGGACCGAAGACCACATCCCCGCCGTTGTGATTGGCGTAGGGCTGGGGCACGACGAGAACGACCTGTTCGCTTGCCGGGTCGGCGCGATCGCCGTTGTCCGAGACCTTGAACGTCGAGATGTGCGTGTCGCCGGCCGCATCGGTGTAGTCGACGACGAATCGCCCATTGCTGGCATAGCGCGGATGGAAGGCGAGTCCGAGGAGACCCTGCTCGCCGCCGGTCGACACGACGGCCGAGAGGTCGAGAAAGGGTTGCGCCTGTAGTACACCCGCCTTGACGATCCGGATGCGCCCAGGCTTCTCCACGACGAAGAGCCTGCTGTCTCCAGTCGGCGCGGTGAGGTAGAGCGGATTGGTCAACCCCGTTGCCACCGGATGCAATGCGAGCGAGATGACCGGGGGCGGAGGAGGCGGGGTGACGATCACCGGCGTGTTGTCGCTGCAGCCGCCGCACGCAACGGTGGTCACGGCGAGGACGGAAAGCAGCATGCGAGGGGGAGGATTCATGTCAGCTACGACGAGGCCCGGCACTGGATGCACACGCCAGACTCAGCCGCCGCTCTTCCGCGCGCGATATCCGAGTGCAACCAGCTGCCCCACGATGATGTCGCGGTGGTCGCCCTGAATCTCGATGACACCGTCCTTGACAGTGCCGCCGCTGCCGCATCGTTTCTTCAGTCGCGTCGCCAGTGCGCCAAGGTCGACGGCGGTGAGAGCGAGTCCGGTCACGATAGTCACCGCCTTGCCGCCACGCCCTTTAATCTCGCGGCCGACGCGAACGTTCCCATCGCCCACGATGCGCGTTGCGCTGGCCGCGCATTCACAACTGGTGAGCGCCCGGTGGCAGTCGGGGCAGGTTCGGCCGAGCTCGGTCGAGTAGACCAGCGTCGACCCGGATCGCTTGTTACGCATCTCCTCATCCTTGCCCGGTCACCCGCCGAATGGAACCCCCGCCGGTCCGCCATTCGTCTATCTTCCGCGGTACCGCCAGGGGCATCCGGTGCCATCTCCGGCACCGGATTGAGACGCACCCTCGGAACCTGACCCGGTTCACACCGGCGTAGGGAGGCGGACCAGCGCAGGAGCTGACGTGACGACCGCAATGACGCCGGACACCATCTTCGATTCGTCGTTTCCCAACTCGACCAAGACCTACGTCGACAGCGCCGATGGCGGGCGCGTTCCCTTTCGCGAAATCGCCCTCGCCGATTCGCCCGACGGCAGCCACAATCACGGGGTGCGTGTGTACGACACGTCGGGGCCGCAGGGTCACGATGTCGTGGAGGGCATCCCCGCGATCCGCCTGCCGTGGATCATGGCGCGCGACGTGGTCGAGCTGCCCGCGCGCGACCAGACCCTGGGCTTCGAGACGCCGCCGGCGCTGCGCCGAACGGTGTTGCGCAGCACTGGCCCGGTGACGCAGCTGCACTTTGCCCGGCGCAACATCATCACGCCGGAGATGGAGTACATCGCGGTTCGCGAAGGGATGAGCGCCGAGTTCGTCCGCAGCGAGGTGGCGCGCGGCCGCGCGATCATTCCCGCCAACATCAATCATCCCGAACTCGAGCCGATGATCATCGGCCGCGCGTTCCACGTGAAGATCAACGCCAACATCGGCAACTCTGCCGTCGTCTCCTCGATCGAGGAGGAAGTCGACAAGCTGCGGTGGGCCACGCTGTGGGGTGCCGACACCGTGATGGACCTGTCGACCGGACGCGAGATTCACCAGACGCGGCAATGGATTCTTCGCAATTCGCCGGTTCCGATCGGTACGGTGCCGATTTATCAGGCGCTCGAGAAAGTCGGCGGGGCCGCTGAAGACCTCACCTGGGAAGCGTATCGCGACACGCTGATCGAGCAGGCGGAGCAAGGCGTCGACTATTTCACCGTGCATGCGGGCGTCCTGCTCCGCTATGTCCCGATGACGGCACGCCGGATGACCGGCATCGTGTCCCGCGGGGGGTCGATCATCGCGAAGTGGTGCCTGGCTCACCACAAGGAATCGTTTCTCTATACCCACTTCCGCGAAATCTGCGAGATCATGCAGGCGTACGATGTCTCCTTTTCGCTCGGCGACGGACTCCGTCCCGGTTCGATCGCCGACGCGAACGATGAAGCCCAGTTCGCCGAACTCAAGACGCAGGGGGAGCTGACGCGGATCGCCTGGGAATACGACGTCCAGGTGATGAACGAAGGTCCCGGTCACGTGCCGATGCACCTGATCAAGGAGAACAC
>JBEPVV010000255.1:0-3551 GCA_041690795.1 Gemmatimonadota bacterium
GCGCAACACGCGCGCCAGTTCATCGTAGAACGCCTGCGAATACAGTTCGCCGGCGATGCCGAAGCGCGGCGGGTCGTGCAGCAGCGCGTCCACCGAAGCGTCGGCGAACTGCACGATCGCCTGTGACACGTCGGCCTGGGTGAGCTGCAGGCGATCGCCGTTGGCGGCCGCATCCGGATCGGGCGACCACGGGTTGAGCGTGCGCAGCCACAGCACGTCGGGATTTTTCTCGAACGAGTGGATGCGCGCCACGCCCGCGTCAAGACAGCAGGCCGCGAAGTAGCCCAGGCCGCCGCAGGTATCGAGCAGCACCTTGCCGCGCGGCTCGACCAGCGCGACCTTGCGGCGCGCATCCTCGAACGGCGATTCCTTCGCGGTGGGCAGCATCTTGATGCCGTCGATCTCGAAGGTTGGCGCGCCCCACTCGGTGGGCACCAGCTTGATCAGCGAGTTGGCAAAGCGCGCCACCGGCGCGAACTCGTCGCCGTCGAAGTAATAGATGGTGCGATCTTTCAGCGTGTGCGGATACGGATAGCGCTGCCCCCGCCACTGCCAGGCGTCCGTCTGCAACGCCGCGTTGCCGTTCGAGCGGCCCAGATCCAGCGAGCCGATCCATTCGTCCGCACCGACATCGCGTGCGGCCAGCAGTGCCTCGGCGATGGGGCGCGTGAACAGGGGACCGGAATAGTGCGACACGGCGGGCAATCTCCAAAGCAGTGACAGCCGCAACGCGGCGAAGGCGCGGCATCGTAACCCACCGGCGTGGTCGTAGCGGAGCAAGCCAGTCGACAGGCGTCACCTGGCGTCATGACCTCCGAGGTTATTGCCGCCGGGGCTATGCCCACGCAAGCATGGCTGCACGTTCATCACCCATCCCCGTCCTGTCGATTTCAACGGAGTAAACACGCTGTGCGATCCGGCCTCATGTTGTGTGCACTGTTGATCTTCGGTCTGGGCCCGCTGGCGGCTGGCGCGGCGAGTCCGTCCGGCGGGTCGAACTCGATCGACCATATCCTGCTGTGGGGTCGCGATATCGACCAGGTCACCGCGGTCATGGCGGTCAAGCTCGGGTTCCAGGTCCGGCCCGGACGCAATCCAGGCGGCGTCGCCAATCGCTATGTACGGATGTCCGACAGCAGCTATCTCGAACTGGAAGGCATCACCCGGGCGGACGCGGAGATGGATCCGGGCATGCGCGCGGACCAGGGGGTGTTGCATGGCGGCCCGGGATCGCGGACCTTCGGGCTGCGTTCCACGGAACTTGACGTCATGCGCGCGTTCCTGCAACAGCGCGGTCTCGAACCGACGGCCGTCTTCTCCGCATCACCCAACGATCCGGACGGCGGCGGCCCGTCCGCGCCACCGCGCTGGCGGCTGTTCGCGTTCGATCGTCAGCCGCTCTCGAACAACCTGTTCTTCATCGACTACGCCGCACCCGGCAACACCGCCGTGCGCGTTGCGGATGATCGCGTCGCGCGTGAACACCCCAACACGGCGCGCGAGCTGTCTGCGGTGTGGCTGCTCTCGTCGGACGCCGACGCAGATCGCAGGCAGTTCGAACGCATGGGCTTCACCGGCGCGACGCCGATCCGTCTCGCGCAGATCGCCGCTCGCGGGTATGCGGTGCCGCTGGGGAGGAAGCGGGTTTTCGTGCTGCAGCCAGACGGTGCGGGGATCGCCGGGGACGCGCTGCGCAAGGGCGGCCCGCAGGTGCTGGGGGTAAGCATCGGCGTAACCGATCTCAATCGGGCAAAACGGCAGGTCGAGCGCGGCTACGAAAAAGAGTTGCCGGGCTACCGCGGCGTGCTGGGCGATTCCTTTCTGGCGCCGACGCAGGACGACCTCGGGTTGCTGATCGAATTCCATGCCACGTCCATGGCTGCCGCACCCACCAGGGTTCGCGATTAGCGCGAACGTTCGGCGGCCGCCAGCCGTGCGCACACGGCGGCGGTATGGTCGTCTGCCGGAAACGCGCATTCGATGCGCAACTCGTCCAGCGTCACATCGCGCGGCATCGAAAACGTCGTGATCGTTTCGAAGAAGTGCAGCTCACCTGCGCTGCTGCGGAACACCAGCGTAAGCACGGGAGCGGGTTCGTTGGTCAGGTCGCGGAAGCGCCAGCGCGCGGGCACGTCGGGGTAGCGCAGCACCTCGTCCAGTAGTTTCTGCGCGGTCTGATCGGACGGAACAGTGGCGAGTTGCTCGTGCAGATGGCGGATGAACTTCTCCGCGACATCCGGCCAGTTGACGATGACCGAGCGGAAATCCTGCGGATCGAACACCTGGTGCAGCAGGTTGGCGTGTGGACTCTCCCGCCCGTCCATCAGCAGGCGATTGATCCTGACTGCCGCGGGGTTGGCCATCAGTACGTTCCAGTGCCGGTCGAGCACGAACGCGGGGTAGGGCTCCTGGTGCGCGATGATCAGTTCGATCGCCTGGCGCATCCGGTCGAGTGCAGGCGTGGCGAGCGGGTTCTCCGCGTACTGCGGCGCGTAACCGCCGGCGAGCAGCAACGCATTGCGCTCGCGCAGCGGCATCCCCAGCGCGTCGGCCAGGCGGGCGACTGTCTCGCGACTCGCCCGCGCCTTGCCCGTCTCGACGTAACTGAGGTGCCGGGTCGACATGCCCGCCTGCAGTGCAAGCTCGAGCTGGCTCATCCGCCGCACCGCCCGCCATTCGCGCAGCAACGCGCCGATAGGCGGGTGTGACGGATCAACGTTCGCTCGTCGCGGGGATTTCATGTCGATCGGCTTGAAGAGGACTGCGTCGATTAAACGGTGTTTGCATGCAGGTCGCAATTGGCCAAAGAGCGCAAAAGCATTTGGCGCGATCTTTTCCATTCGGCACGGATGGCACCGGGCTCGACCACCACCACATCGATGCCAAACGGGGCCAGTTCCATCCGCAGGCAGTCGCTCAGTCCTTCGCCGGCGAACTTGGTAGCGTGGTACCAGCTGCCCAGCGGTTCGTGGATCTTGCCGCCGATGGCGGTGATGTTGACGATGGCGCCGGTGCGCTGCGCGCGCATCAGCGGGGTGGTCAGCTGGATCAGGCGGGCCAGGCCAAACACATTGACCTCGAGCTGGCGGCGCCCATCAGGGTTTCACGCTCAAGCAGATCGTGTCCCTCAACCAAGAGTACGAGGTGGGCGCGATGGACACGGGGCACAAGCGGGTGGTGATGCGCGGTCAGCTGGAAGCGGTCGAGGCGCAGGCGGAATGCATCCGCGTGATGCGGAAATACCTGCGCGCGAAAGTCGCCTGGCAGGAAGGCGGCGAGCGCGGCGCCGAACCGGCATTCTGTGGCGCGGCAACAGGCGGCATCCCAAAGCCAGTCAGCGCGAGAAAACGGGTGGCCTGAGCGAAACGTTCCGCTTTCCTTGCGTCTGGCCATGTCCTTCCCTGAGAGGCTGTGACTATTGCCGTTCGCCCCCGGATCGAGTCCGGGGCAGGCTCTGAGCGTAGGCCGCAGGCCGAAGTCGAAGGGGCTTGCGACGACGCTTCGACTTCCTCGCTCCCCAAAGCCACGGCCATCCATGGCCGTTCTCCGCG
>JBEPVV010000256.1:0-3544 GCA_041690795.1 Gemmatimonadota bacterium
GGCCAGCACGGCAAATCGATCAAGTCGCTGCATGGGATCTCACTATTGCTGAAGAAACCGAGGAGAACTGCCTGCCCGACCCGGTTGCGGTCGTCCTTGAGAAGACGCAGGAATCGGCTTGGCCCACACCGATTGGCGCTCGGACGTCGCCGTCAGAGCCCGGTCAGGTTGCGGCGGAACCACTTCGCCCCTGGTTGGAGCGGTGCGACCTTGGTGCGATGCGCTTCCGCTTCCGAACGATACGCCCGGTGGCCAGCTTGATGATCCTTGTCGTCACCGCGGCGGGGTCCGCGTCTTCGCAGACGACCGGAGTCACGTGGAGTGCGCACGCCCGCGCCGTGGACGGAGCGTTTGCGGCGCACGACACATCGACGTGGCAGGCGGCCCTGATGGCGATGCAGCGCTCAGTCGGGACGACGCCCAGGCTGGCGGCGCGGCTGGCGGACGTTGCCTTCGCCCTGCACGACACGGCCGGAGCAGCTACCTGGATTGCGACGCGCGCCGCGATGGGCCTGACCTGGGACACTGCGACCGCCAGCCGATATCGAACCCTTCGCGGTGAAGCGGCCACCGCGTTGCTGCAACAGCGCAACCTCCAGCACAGCAGCACGGTCGACCATTCGCGGTTGCGGTGGACGCTCGACGATGCCGACATGCTCGCCGAGGATGTCGCCTATGACGCGCGGCGGCACCGTCTGCTGGTCTCGTCGGTTCGACGTGGCGGTGCCACGGCCATCGACGCAAGCGGTCACGCGTCGGTGGCGCTGAAGCGCGCGCAGGATACCTGGGGCACACTCGCAATCGGCTTCGACGCCGTGCGCGACGTCATCTGGCTTGCCACCGCCGCGTTCGCCGGATCCGCTGGATTTCGTGCCGCAGATTCGGGGCGATCATCATTGCTCGCGTACGACGCGAGCAGCGGAGTCCTGCGCCGCCGGCTCGAGCCGCCGGATAGCGGCGCCCACATTCTGGGCGACCTCACCATCGGCCGCGACGGAACGGTGTACGTCTCCGATGGATTGAATGGTGCCGTCTACGAAGCGCGCGTTGGTGACCGTGCACTGCGGGTGCTCCTTCCCGCGGGAACCTTCGCGTCACCGCAGACGCCGGCGCTATCACGCGACGGCACCAGACTTTTCGTGCCCGATTATTCGTTCGGCATCGCGTCGGTCGACTTGAAAACGCGCGACTGGCACTGGGTGCAGCATCCCGACACCGTCGCCCTGACCGGCATTGACGGTCTCTATCGCATCGGCAACGACCTGATCGCCGTGCAAAACGGGATCGCGCCAAGCCGGATCACTCGCTTCGAGCTGGGCGCGAAGGACCAGGTCATCGGTGCCACACCACTGGCGCGAGGAGGCAGCGCGCAGGATATCAACCACGCGGTGATCGTCGGAGGCGAACTGTTCTTCATTGTGAACGCCGGCTGGGACCGAATGTCCGAGAAGGGCGTAATGTCGCCTGGCGCCGCTGGCGACGCGCCTCGCATTCGTGGCGTGAAGCTCCGCTAGCCGCCCGGGTCGCGGCGCGGTATCGTTCAGCCTCGTGCCCACACTCTGCCGGACCATCGTCGCGTTCGCCACGCTCGCTCCGGCCGTTGTCGGCGCGCGCGTCTCGTCGCTCGCCGCGCAGGAGCGACCGATCGCGTGGTCGATCTCGGCGCCTCGCGGCCTCGTCCGGCAGGGCAGGGCGTTCCACGTTGGCGTGCAGGCGATGATTCCTGCTGGTTGGCACCTCTATTCCAGCACGCAGCCGCTGGGCGGACCGAACGCGACCACGTTCGCCGTTGCCGGGGACAGTGCCTTCGGCCTCGCCGGTCCGGCGAGCGCTCGACCACCGGATGTCGCGCCCGACAATAATTTCGGGATTGTCACCGAGACTTACTCTGATTCGGTCCGATTTGAATTGCCCGTCGTCGCCCGCTTTGCTGGACAGCACACGCTCAAGGTGAAGGTCGGTTTCGAAACCTGCACTGATCGCTACTGCCTGCCGCTCACGAGCGAATTGCTGACGGTGGCGCTTCAGGTGGCGCCGGAGCCGGGCACGACAGCTGCGGCTGCGATTGTGCTGCCACCACCACCGACCCCGGCAGTGTCCGCTGCCATCGCAGCCACGCGTAGCGCACCGCTTCCCGGCGGGACGACGCAGTCGCTGCCGCTTTTTCTCTGGCTGGCCGCTGTCATGGGTGCGCTCTCGCTGCTGACGCCGTGCGTCTTCCCGATGATTCCGATCACTGTCTCGTATTTCACGCGAACCAGCGAGACGACGCGCGCGCACCCAGCGCGCAATGCCCTGATCTTCGCCTTGGGTATCGTCGGCACATTCACCGTGCTCGGGATGGCAATCGCCGTGCTGGTCGGCGCCGGCGGAATCAATCGCTTTGCGGCCAATCCGTGGGTGAACCTGCTCGTCACGGCCATCTTCGTCGCCTTCGCTTTCAACCTCTTCGGTTTCTATCAGGTCGCGCTCCCCGCCGCGCTTGTCGCCCGCCTCGATGGCGCATCGCGTCGTGCAGGCACCGAAACGGCCGGCATTCTGCTGATGGGGCTGACGTTCACGCTCACCTCATTCACCTGCACGGCCCCGTTGGTGGGAACCCTGCTGGTGATGGTGTCCCAGGGAAGCTGGGCCTGGCCACTGCTCGGACTCCTCGTCTTCTCCGGCGTATTCGCGCTGCCGTTCTTCCTGCTGGCGCTGATGCCGGCCGCGGTCGCCCGACTGCCTCGCTCGGGGTCGTGGATGCAGTCGGTCAAGGTGGTGATGGGATTCGTGGAGCTTGCTACGGCGATGAAATTTCTCTCCAACGCCGACTTGGTCCTGCGCTGGGGCATCTTCACCCGCACCGTAGTCCTCTCCATCTGGCTCGCCATCACGCTGCTGACTGTGCTCTACCTCGCCGGATTCCTCGGCTGGCCTGGTCAGCCGCGCAGCCGGCCCGGTGCGATCCGGCTGCTGATCTCGGCTGCCGTGCTGTTGCTGGGTGTCTACCTCGGCCGCGGGCTGGCGGGTCACCGGCTCGGCGAGCTGGAGTCCTTCGTGCCGCCGCCGGATGGCAGCGTCACCAGCGGCCCGATTTCGATCGCCGGGCTTGCCTGGATGGTCAACGATCTTCCCGGCGCCATGGCGCGGGGGAGGGCCGAGCACAAGCAGGTGCTGATCGACTTCACGGGCTACACCTGTACCAACTGTCGGTGGATGGAAGCCAACATGTTTCCCCGTACGCCGGTGAGGGTCGCCATGGAACGCTTCATTCGCGTGCGACTCTATACCGACGGGATCGGTCCGGTTTACGAACAACAGCAGCGGCTGGAAGAAGAAAAACTCGGCACGGTGGCCTTGCCGTACTACGCGGTGATGGACAGCGATGGCCAGGTGAAAGCGCGCTTTCTTGGCATGACGCGCAGCACCGATGACTTCGTGCAGTTTCTGACCGTGGGCCGGAGTGATACTGGCCGGTGATCGATTCACTTGCTGGCGGAGAATGACCTGATGCGACGCGCTTCGTGGTGGGTCTGCGGGTTGCTGATCTGTCCGGCGCTGC
>JBEPVV010000257.1:0-3538 GCA_041690795.1 Gemmatimonadota bacterium
ACGGCCGCCGCCAAGGCAGCGTACCGCACGGAGCTCACCTGGGTGGCGAGCCTGGCGGAGCTCGCGGCGTGGGACACGCTCGCATCGGCGAATCGATCGCCGTGGCTTGCCGATTTCTGGCAGAAGCGCGACGTGGCGGAAGGGCGGAAGGACAACGCGCGACTGGTCGAGCACTACCGACGGATCGAGTACGCGATGAAGTCGTTTCGCGTCACGCTGCCGCAGACCGGCCGCCAGCGAATGCTGACCAACGAACCGGGCGGAAACCTCCAGGACGAAATGGCTGCGCATCGGTTGGCGATGGGCAATCCCACCTGCTTTCCCTATCTCGCGCGCCTCGCGAGCCTCGATGAAATGATCGGCGCGCACTCCGTCTTTCGCTACTACCAACCGATCCAGGACCAGATCGACGACCGCGGCGTGATCTGGATCCGGCATGGCCCGCCCACCCAGCGCGCGATAACGATCAACGGCGAAGCGGCCGAGGTCTGGCGCTATGCCGAGTCGCCCAATGATCTCGTATTGCAATTCCGCGAAGTCGATTTCGACGGCACGGTCGGAGCCTCGACGCTGACACCGTCGTTGCTCACCGCGCCGGCGATTGTGCGCGATCATGTCTGCGAGTTCGAGGCATCGCTCTGCCCGCACGGGGCGTGGACAGCGATGCCCCCGACACAACGGGATGTTTCTGAAATCACTGAATGTGGAGTGACGTACCGCGGTCATCAGGCAGCGGTCGCACTTGCCGCAACCACGCTGGAGAGCGAAGCCCACGACCCTGCGCTGGCGCCGGAAGCCGTCGTCCGCACGACAACGGAAGGAAAGCGGCAGATCGACCGGGGCGTCACCACCGACAGCTATCGGCGTGACTTCACCCATCGCGTCGTTCCTGGCGTGCAGGTGTACGGACTCCAGCGTATTCCCAATGGCGGATCGCGACTGGTCGTCGCGTTTGCGCTTCCGGGCAATCAGCTCCAGGCGGATACAAGCGCCGGGGGCGTCAGTTATCCCGTGTCGCTGCAGGTGATGGCCTCCAATGCGCAGGGGCGTCGGATCGATCTCGACACTTTGCGGCGCTTCGTGACAGCGAAGCCGCTCATAGCCAGGGAGTTCATCACCGGCACCCTCGAACTTCCGGTCGATGCCGGCCGGTGGCGCGTAAGCTTCGTGGTGTCGCAACTCGACGGCCGCGGTGCCGTCGCCACGCTCGACGAGGTCCGCGCGCCGGGTCACACATCGACCCTGTCGATCAGCGATCTTGTGCTCGGCCGCATTGGCAGCGGCGCGCACTGGAATTCAGGTACCAGTGATGTGCCGCTCAACCCGCTGAACACCTATCCACGGGGAACAAACGCCGAGGCGTATTTCCAGCTCTCGGGTACCAGACCGGGCGTTTCGTACCGGACGCGCTTCGAGTTCTTCCGTGCCGACGATGATTCAACCCGTGCCCCGCGCTTCGCCGTTTCCGCCGATCAGTTCGCCCGCGAGTCGCAGAGCGAGGTTTCGCGCACGCTGGGGCTCGAGAACCTGGCGCCCGGGCGCTACCGCGTGAAGGTCACGATTTCCGGCGGCGGCAGCGAAACGAGTGCGATGGCGTGGCTCGTGGTGACTGGTTGATGCTGCAACCTTCCCATCCGGCAGCGCGTCCAATCGCCCGTGACCAGCCTTTCAATGACATTGCCGGCAATTCGCCGCGATAACGCGGCCGTGGACATCGAGTCGCTCGATGCCAAGCGCGCGGCCGCCGGCGATGAAGCAGCATTCGAGCGCCTCTACCGGCGGCACGTGTCGCGAATCCATTCGCTGGTGCGCCGGATGGCTGGACCTGATGCCGCCGATGACATCACCCAGGACATCTTCGTCCGCGCGTGGGCCAAGCTGGCGACCTTTCGCGGCGACAGCGCGTTCGGTACCTGGTTGCATCGCCTCGGCGTCAATGTCGTGCTCAGCCGCCGCCGCAGCGAAAAGACCGAGCGCGCCTGGATCCTCGAAGACGAACAGGCGCTCCTCGCCGCGCCATCGCGCCTCACCGCTCATCCAGCTGCGCGCATGGACCTCGATGCTGCCATCGCGCGACTTCCCGAAGGCGCGCGAAAGGTCTTCGTGTTGCACGATGTCGAAGGCTGGACGCACGAAGAGATCGCCGAACAGATGGGGCTGGTGCCGGGCACGTCGAAATCACAACTGTCGCGCGCGCGCGCCGCACTCCGGAGGATGCTCGATGGACACTGAAGACGCCCTCGATCCGGCGCTCGGCGCCGCCATCGACGAGTTGCACGATCAGCAACCCGAGCGGGACCTTTGGCCGGGGATTGCCAACCGGCTTGATCGACGCCACGGGAAAACTCCGCTGGTGATTCGCTGGCCCACCGCACTGGCCGCCGGCCTGGTGATCGCCATCGCCACGTCGGCAGGGACAGCCCTGCTGATGCGCCATTCTGTGGCGCCAGTGGCCACTACCGCAGTCGCGCCATCCACCGCGACCATCATCACCGCCTCCTTCGCGCCGGGCGATGCCGCCCTGGCACGCGCTGCCAACGATCTCGAACTGGCCGTGCGCAACAACCTCGGCCACGTCGACCCTGAGGCGCGCGCCAGCATCAACAAGAGCCTGATCGCGCTCGATTCCGCAATCGCCCAGGCCGCTCGACGGCAGAACGCGTCACCCGGCAACGAGCGGGCCGCGAAGTATTTGACCAGCACCTTGCGCAAGAAGCTGCAGCTGCTGCGCACCGTGTCCGAACTCACGCAGCAGCAGAGCTGAGCACCATGTCCATCCATCTTCTGTTTCTGGCGCTGGCGGCCACGCGCACCGACCCCGACACCACCGTCCGTCTCCCCCGCGATGGCGCCGTCGAGATCGACAGCCGATCACGTGACATCGTCCTCCACACCGGCACCACCGACATGGTCGTGATTCGCGGCGGTCAGGGCGAACTCGATGGCGGGACGCTCCAGATCAGCAGCGAGGATCGCCGCGGTCGCGGCAGCGGTCCGATCGATGTGATCGTGCCGGTGTGGGCACACGTCGAGGTCAGTTCGATCGGCGGCAACCTGACCTTCAACGGCACCCCCGATCGCCTGCACGCCGAGACGGTGAATGGCTTCATCCATGTCAATGGCGGCAGCGGCGCACTCGAGCTCGAGACGGTGGCCGGCGGCGTGGTCGTCAATGATTTCCGGGGCGTCAGCCTCTCGATCGATGCCACCGGCGAGAACGTCACCGTCATCAACGCCGTCGGTGCGGTGCAGGTCGACAACGTCAACGGCGACGTGGTCCTGCGCGGCATTCACGCGAGCAGCGTCACCGCCGGCGGCTACAACCTGTATCTGTTCTATCCGTAACGGACGGGTGGCATTCCGCGCACCGGCTCAGCCGGTCCACGAACGCAGCACCTGGAACAGGTTGTGATAGTCGTCGCTCCAGATGCGCCAGTCCGGCTTCGCATCGGGCTGGCGACCGAATTCCTGCAGCGGCGCCAGCGTCTCCGGCTGCTCCGCCAGCAACGCCCACACACTCGGCGACTTGATCGGGTTG
>JBEPVV010000258.1:0-3531 GCA_041690795.1 Gemmatimonadota bacterium
GGCGGATCAGCCAGACGGTTCGGGCATCGTGGCGCTGGCTCTGTACGACTGGGTCATTGCGTGGGACCACCAGCTGGGGACATGCTGGCTCGTCAGCAGCGGCGTCGATCCATCGGGGCAACGCGATCGACGTCGTGGCGAATCGCGCGCGATCGACGTCGTGCGACGCTGGAAGGCCGGGTCGCCGTCGCCCCGCGCACGCGAAGCGCGCATTGAAGCGGTAACGCCGCCTCGATCGGACTTCAGCGAAGACGAATACTTGCGCGCGGTGGCGCAGACGGTCGCGTATGTGCGCGCCGGCGACATTTATCAGGCCAACATTTCCCAGCGATTCGTCGCGCGGTTTGATGGTGATGAGCTGGCGCTCCATCGACGTATCGTCGAGCGGAGCCCGGCGCCGATGTCGGCATTCGCTCGCCGCGGCGATACAACGGTGATCAGTGCATCCCCGGAGCGCTTCCTCCGCTATGACGCCGGCAACCGCAGCGTCGAGACGCGCCCGATCAAGGGGACTCGTCCTCGCGCGGCCGATCCCGCCACGGATCGCGCGTACGCGCGCGCGCTCGAAGCCAGCGAGAAGGACCGGGCCGAAAACATCATGATTGTCGACCTGATGCGAAATGACCTCTCCCGCGTCTGCAGCCCCGGTACCGTGCGCGCCCCAACGCTTTGTGCGGTGGAGTCTCACGCTGCGGTGCACCATCTCGTTTCGACGGTCGTCGGCCGGCTGCGTCCGGAGTGCGACGCGCTCGACCTGCTCGCCGCAGCATTTCCGGGAGGTTCGATCACTGGCGCACCAAAGCTACGCGCGATGGAGATCATCAGCGAGATCGAACCGGTGGCGCGCGGCGTCTACTCGGGCTCGATCGGATGGATCGGCCTCGATGGCTCAATGGATACCAGCATCGCCATTCGCACCGTCGTGATTCACGGGCACACTCTGTCGTTTCACGCAGGCGGCGGGATCACGGCGCTTTCCGAACCTCTGGACGAGCTGCAGGAAACGCTCGACAAGACCCGTGCGATCCGTACGGCGATCCGGGACACGCCGTGATCCTCCTCCTCGACCACGACGATTCGTTCGTGTTCACGCTGGCGCGCTACGTCAGCGAACTCGGCGCGGTGCCGGCAGTGGTGTCCGCGCGCACCATGAGCACGGCCGCAGTGAAAGCCATGCAGCCGGAGCGGGTCATTCTCTCGCCCGGTCCGCGCACGCCGCGCGACTGTCCGGTCGCGATCGATATCATTCGCGAACTCGGCGGGACGATACCGATACTCGGTGTCTGTCTCGGTCATCAGTGTATTGCCACAGCCTACGGCGGCGATGTCCAGCCGACACCGTACCTGCGGCACGGTCGCACGTCGACGATCACCCACGACGGCCGCGGCGTGTTTGCCGGCGTGCCGCAATCGTTTCGCGGTGCGCGTTACCACTCACTCGCCGTGATGGCCGGCGCGCTTCCTGATGCGCTCGAAGTCACCGCATTCGCGGACGACGGCGAAGTGATGGGCATCCGCCATCGATCCAACCCCGTCGAAGGCGTACAGTTTCATCCGGAGTCGGTGCTCACGGAGTGGGGTTACCTGCTGCTCGCGAATTTTCTCCGAATGCCGCCGGTCACCGTGCAATACGCTGACGGGATGTAGCCCTCGGCGTCCAGTTATTGTTCCGTGATGACCATCTGGAATCGATCGTCGTGGTTCGTGGGCCCGCTTGCCGTCGTCGTGCTCAGCGCGCCGTCGCTGGCCGCCCAGGGCGGGGCGGCCAGCATCGTAACACCAGCCCGATCCGACTCGACTGGCCCGCGGCGCGCGGCGCGGGAGGTTCCCGTGTTGCCGGGCGCGTTGCTGCCCCGCTCACGCATCATCGCGTACTATGGCAATCCGATGTCGACTCAGATGGGGATTCTGGGCGGGCTTCCTCCGCAGCAGATGATGGACAAGCTGGCGGCGACCGCACAGCAGTGGGCTCGAATCGACACCACGCACGATGTGCGACCGGCGCTTCAGCTGATCGCCACGGTCGCGCAGGGCCACAGGGGCGCCGATGGCAAATACCGTCTCCGCCATTCCGACTCGCTCATCGCTCGCGTGGCGGGTTGGGCAGAACAACGGAACTGGCTGATGTTCCTCGATATTCAGGTAGGACAGAGCACGGTCGCCGACGAACTGCCGCGGTTGATCCCCTGGCTGCGGAAACCGTGGGTTCACCTTGCACTCGACCCTGAGTTCGCGATGCCGGACGGACGAATCCCGGGCAAGAAATTCGGTCGACTCGACGCGCGAGATGTGAACTTTGCCATCGACCTGCTGGCCCGGCTTGTCGAGGCAGACCACCTGCCGCCGAAAGTGCTCGTCGTGCACCGGTTTACCGAGGACATGCTGACCAACTACCGGCTCATCAAGCATGATCCGCGCGTCCAGGTCGTGATCGACATGGATGGCTACGGGGGCCCGGCGCTGAAGAAGCACATCTACGACCTGATCATCGCCCGCCGTCCGGTACAGTTCACCGGATTCAAGCTCTTCTACAAGAACGACAAGCCGATGATGGCGCTCAGCGACGTGCTGGCGCTGCGGCCAACACCCCTCTACATCCAGTATCAATGAGGGCGATCCTCCTGCCGCTGCTGGCTGCGGCCCTGATCGCCGCACCAGCGAAGGCCTCCGCACAGTCGCCAGCCGATTCTGCGGCGACCAAGGGACGAACGCTCTTCGAGGGGAAGGGCCTCTGCTTCTCCTGTCACGGAAAGGGCGGCGAGGGGGCGCTCGGCCCGACAACACGCCTCGCCGGACGGCCGCTCGTCCACACCAAACCGACGATCGATGATATCTCCTCCCTCATCAAAAGCGGAGTCGACAGCGCCCATTCGCGCAGCGGTCAGGTGATGCCGGCAAGAGGTGGCTCGCGGCTGACCGACGAAGAAGTCGCGGCAGTGGCGGCGTACGTGGTGCAGCTCCAGAGGAATTCGAAGCCTGGTTCACCATAAGTAGCCGTAACTACTCCTCGTGTAAAACGTTGTTCGGTATGGCATTAGCAATGATGGTTCCGATCGTGTAAGAATGCGTTTCGCGCGGCGATAGTCTGGTTTTGCGACGCCCGGTCCGTTACATTGTGTCCGGCTTGCGCGTCAAAACCCGCTCGCGAGGAGACGTGTCTGGATCTTCCAACCACCCATCGGATTCCGGTTTCGTGGCTCGTCGAGCACGGGGGGCCGGCAGTTCGATATCGCACCATGGCCGAGCTGGCTCCACCGGGAGCGTTCGATGCCGCGGCAGTGTCCGAAGCCCTTCACGTTCTCATTCTCTCCAAGGAAGTGTCCGCAGTCACCACGCGTCAGGCTGATGACGGCCTGTGGGGCAACAACTTTCTCGCCTACCAGCCGTCAGAGCGGGACGAAATAGACGAGCCAGGTACGGTGGCGCAGTACCGCCGCCTGGTGCAGCTCGGCGTGCCCAACACCACGCGGCCATTCCGGCTGGCGGACCGGGTGCTCTTCCGGACGCTGTCGCGCGACGACGACCCGTTGC
>JBEPVV010000259.1:0-3529 GCA_041690795.1 Gemmatimonadota bacterium
AGAGAGAGAGAGAGAGAGAGAGAGAGGGGTGTGGTGGTGGTGAGGGGGTTGGTGTCGGCGGCGCTGAGGGTTATAGTGTGCAGTGCGGTGCGCAGCGAGCCGTTGCTGGCCTGGACGCGCGCCGCCCCGGTATCACTCCTGGCGGTGACGAGCCCCGAGATGGTATCGAGGGCAATCAGCAGTGTGTCGGGTGTCTGCCAGCGAATGTCTGCCGCGACCGAGTCGCCCTGGATATCGCGCGCGCGCGCGTGGAGCTGCAGCGAGCTGCCCAGCGCGAGAATCGTCGTGTCGGGAACCACGACCTCGAGCGCGACGATCCCCCCGGTTTCCGCCGGGAGCGACGAGCACGCCGCGGCCGCCCCGAGCATCAGCAACGCGGCGATCGCCTTCATCCCGGTTCACCGCCTGCGGTGGAGAGCGGCGCGCCCGACTCGAGTCCGGTCAGCGTGCTACGGGCGAAGTCCACCCAGCGGGCCATTTCCGGATCGCTGGGTGGCTTGGCAAGAAAACGGCGAAGGTGGTCGACGGCACGCTCGGTGTCGCCGCGCTTGATTAGCAGGAACGCCAGGCCGTAGTGGGCACCGGCGAGTTCGGGTGCGACCTCAAGGGCGCGACGGTAATAGCGGATCGCCTCTTCGCGCCGCCCGGTCCGCGACAGCGCAATGGCGATGTACTGGAGAATCTTGACGTTCGAGGGCTGGTCGCGCAGGGCAAGCTGATACGACGTGATCGCTCCGTCGTAGTCGCCCTGCCGCTCAAGGGCGAGGCCCTCGTTGAGGTAGTCGAGGCGCTGCGGCTTGACCGCGCCTTCTTCTCCGGTCAGGATGCGCTTCCACCAACTCACGTGGCGCGCCACTCGTCGATGCTGAGCATGGCGGAACTTAGGACGCGGAGGGGAGCGGAGCAACGTAGCTTCCGGGGACCCAGGAGGTTCCATGCCCCGATCCCGTCCGACCCCTGCTCGCGAGATTCTCGAAGTGGATTGGCCCTTCTTTGGCGAGCTCTGCCGGGCACTCGCGTTGCGGGTGGCGCGGGCCTACGACCCCGAGGTGATCGTGGGAATCGCGAAGGCGGGGGTCATTCCGGCGGCGATCATCGCCAGCATCCTGCAGCGTGAACTGGTGACCATCGTGATCGCCCGTCCCAGTGATGCTGATGATCCCGAGCTGATCGTCGGTCCGCCGCCGACCCTGCGCGGGCGTCGCATCCTCCTCGTCGACGAAACCTGCGACAGCGGCGACACGCTCAAGCTCGCGACTCATGCGGTGAAGGCGATGCGACCGTCTGACGTGCGGACCGCAGTGTCGTTCGACACCGGCAGGTGGCAGCCCGACTTCTTTGCCTTTCACACCGAGAAGGCGATCGTGCTGCCGTGGGATCGTGAAGTGGTGGAGAACGGCGAGCTGGTGACGCGGCCGGACCTGCGAGAGTGGCTCCGGCGCTGATCAGGCGGGAAGCTCGTGGGCCGCAAAGGCGTCGCGCCAGTTGCCGCCTGCGGTGACGAGATCGTAGACCGCAGCGAGCGTTGCCGACGACCCGGCGAGAAAGCAGCAGCGAGCACTTCCCGACGAGCGGCATTCGACTTCGAGCACCGCGATGGTGCCATGGGACTGCGCCGAGAGAAACGCCGCCAGGCAGCCGCAGGTGAAATAGCAGCCGGGTTGCTCGGCGCCGCCGGGCTCTGCCTCCGCCCAGTCATTCGACGTGAAGAGCAGGGCCCGCTCGGCGATCGCGTGCATGGCGAGGTCGCCCCAGCCGAGGTGCGCGCACAGCTCCTGGAGCAGGGGGGCGAACCATCGTGCGTCGAGCTGCGACGGGTCGTTGAGCGTGGTACGATCAGCCACATGCCGGCGCCACGCCGCGAGCAGCCCCTCTCCGGTCGCAAATCCCGCTTCCTGCATGATGTCCGCGGCGGTACCGGCGCCGGCGGCGAGAAGCCGTCGGCGCAGCCGATGCAGCGAAGCAGGCGCGATCGAGTAATTGATCATGGGTGCCGGGGCGCGGGGATTGCGAACCTATGTCGTCGCATCGAGGCGCCGCAAGAGTTCCGCTTCGTCGATCACCTCGATCCCGAGCTTGGTGGCGCGTTCCAGCTTGCTGCCGGCTTCTGCGCCGGCCACGACGACACTGGTCTTTTTGGAGACGCTCGACGCAACCATGCCGCCGGCGGCCTCGATGCGTGCCGCCGCTGCTCCGCGAGACAGCGTCGGCAGTGTGCCGGTGAGGACGCATGTCATTCCGGAGAAGGGGCCGGCCGCGCGCGTGTGCTCGGGCTCCGTGACCGTCAGTCCCGCCGCGATCAGTCGGTCGATGAGATCGGCGCCGCGCGAATCGTCAAACCAGGCGCGCACCGCGGCGGCGATCGTCGGCCCCGCGCCCGCCACGTCGGCGATGGCGCTCTCCGGCGCCGTGCGGATGTGCTGAATCGACCCGAAGTGGCGAGCCAGTGCCAGCGCGACGGTCTTGCCGACGTGACGAATCCCGAGACCGTAGAGCAGCAGCGAGAGCGGCTGCGTCTTCGATCCGGCGATGGCCGCCACGAGCTGGTTTGCCGATTGCTTCGCGAATCGATCGAGGGCAACCAGCTGATCGGCGGTGATCTGGTAGAGATCGGCAACGCTATCGGCGAGACCGGCGGCGCGTAGCTGGCGCACCCGCTCGTCACCGAGCCCGCGGATATCCATGGCATCGCGCGAAGAGAAGTGAATGATCCCCTCGACAATGCGTCCGGCGCAAAGCGGATTGGGACAGTAGCGCATCACTTCATCGGGATAGCGCACCGCGGGCGTGTCGCAGGCGGGGCAGTTGTCGGGCGGCACCCAGGGGCGTTCGGAGCCGTTGCGGCGCTCGCGCAGCGGCCCGACGATCTTGGGGATGACCTCTCCCGCGCGAATGATCTCGACCCAGTCGCCGATGCGCACGTCCTTCTGTGCCACCACGTCGTCGTTGTGCAGCGTCGCGCTGCTGATGGTGACGCCACTCAGCTCCACTGGTTCGAGCACCGCATACGGCGCCAGCGCGCCGGTGCGTCCCACGTTGACTCCGATGTCGAGCAAGCGGGTGATGCCGACTTCGGGGGCAAACTTCCGGGCAATGGCCCAGCGCGGTTCGCGGTCGCTGATCGTGCCGAGTTCTTCCTGCAGATCGAGCCGGTCGACCTTGAGCACCACCCCGTCGGCGCCGAAGGGCAGTGACGGAATCTCCTGCTCGAGTTCGTGCACGCGCGCGATGGCCGCTTCGAGGTTGACGAACCGTCCGTGGTGCGGCTCGACCTGGAACCCCCAGTGCTGCAGCGTTGCGAGCACCTCGTCGTGGGTCGTGGCTGCGAGCGCGCCGTCGATAACCACGATCTGAAAGGCGAAGCTCCGCAGACGACGGCTGCGTGTGGTGCTCGGATCCAGTTGGCGGAGCCCACCGGCAGCGGCGTTGCGGGGGTTGGCGAACGCTGCTTCGCCTTCGCGCTCCCGTCGGGCGTTCAGCTTCCGGAATGCTTCCATCGGGAAGTAGACCTCGCCGCGCACTTCCATCC
>JBEPVV010000260.1:0-3527 GCA_041690795.1 Gemmatimonadota bacterium
GCTACACCATCGAGCGCGAAATTGGTGCCGGCGGCATGGCCACGGTCTACCTCGCCCACGACGTCAAGCACGATCGCGATGTCGCCATCAAGGTGCTGCGTCGCGAGCTGACCGCCATCCTGGGCCGTGAGCGGTTCCTCAATGAAATTCGGCTCACGGCCCGACTCGATCATCCGCACATTCTCACCCTGATTGATTCCGGCGAGACCGACGGTTTCTTCTGGTACGTGACGCCGTTCGTTCGCGGTGAGTCGCTGCGAGCCAGGCTCGACCGGGAAAAGCAGCTCGGCGTGGACGAGGCGCTGGCGATTGCGAAGCAGATCGCCGGTGCGCTGGGATACGCCCACGCGAAGGGGATCATCCACCGCGACATCAAGCCCGAGAACATTCTGCTGCACGAAGGCGAAGCGGTGCTGGCAGACTTCGGGATCGCCCTCGCGATGAAGGAGGCGGGGGGCAACCGGCTGACGGAGACCGGGCTCTCGCTCGGGACGCCGCAGTACATGAGCCCTGAGCAGGCAACCGGCGACCGGGACCTGGATGCGCGGAGCGACATCTATTCCCTCGGCGCGGTGCTCTACGAGATGCTCACTGGTGAGCCGCCGTTCGGCGGCGCCACGGTTCAAGCGGTGATCGCGAAGCTCATGACCGAGCGGCCAACCCGGATCCGGACGGTGCGGGACACGGTGCCGGAGAGCATCGAAACGGCGGTCCTCAAGGCACTGGCCAAAGTGCCGGCCGATCGGTTCTCCGGAGCCGAGGAATTTGTGCAAGCGCTGGAAAGCGGCGTCGCCCCAGTGAAGATCCGCCGCCACCGGGCGCTCTTCCCCCTTCTCGCTGTCACTGGACTGTTGCTGGCGGTCGCCATAGGCGCCCTGCTCGTGCGGGGCGTCCACCGGTCCCCGGCCATGTCGCCGGCTGAACGTCGGCAGCTCACCTTCAGCGGCAAGGCGACCTATCCCATCCTTTCGCCCGACGGCAGGTACGTGGCGTATCTCGAAAGGAGAGACTGCGGGGACAGTACCCGGGCGTCGGCCTGTCCGGACGACCTCGTCATCCAGGAGACCGCGGAGAATGGTGCGCGGCGCGTGCTGGCTTCATCTGCCGGAACTCAGCCCCTCGGGTGGAGTCCCGACAGCCGCGAACTCATGGTGACTAGGAGCGAGGGATCAGCAATCGCGATCTCGATCATGTCCGCGATGAACGGCGTGACCCGCTTTCTGTCGTCCACGCTGGCATCGTGGGGCACCAGCAGTGATACCGTGTTCACCTGGAGCCTGCCGGGGAAGGATGGTCACCCCTGGATCATGACGCGCCGGGCTGGTGATGGAAAACCGGTGGACAGCCTCGCCGCGACCTTCGCGTATCGCCTCTTTTCCGTACGGGTATCGCCTGACGGCCGCTGGTGGCTCGTGGAGTATCAGACCGAACCCACCGGACTGCTTCGCCTGGCAGTGCTCGATCGCCGCGGAACGCTGCTCGAAATCATTCCCCACCCCACCGATGTCATCGGCTGGGGCAGCGGGTCGGATCGGGTATATGTGGTCTCGTTCGATGGCTCCGCCGCGACGCAGCTGCTTCGGTGGAATCTCGACTCGCGAACCGGCAAGACCGAGGGCGAACCTCAAGTCGTCCTGAAACTCGCGCAGTCCCCCCGGGGGATCAGCATTGCAGGGAATTCGCTGGCCTTCGGTGAAGCCGCTCCGCCCGTCACCGAGATCTGGGCCCTCCGGCGCTCCAGCCCCACGTCCCGTTGGCAGCCGGCGAGGCGTGTGTACGAGACGACCGCCACCGCCACCGCGGTAATATCTCGCGATGGCGAACGGGTGCTGATCATGACGACTCTTCCCGGCGGGGACGCTCCTGCGCGTCAGGTCAGCAGCATGCCTTTCGACGGTGGCCCGCTGACTGCGTGGGGTTCGTCGCGTTACGGGGCCGCGCTGTCCGCTGACCGATCGATGGACGCAGATCAGGCGGTCATCGCCGAGCAGCGCCGCGGTCACACCTGGGTCAGCCTCTATGATCCGCGCACCAATGCGGCTCGTGAACTGGGTCAGGCGCCGACCGACTCGGGAACCATCTTCTGGCTGGCCGACGGCCGTTTTCTCTGGCATCCCGATCTTCGTCCCGAAATCTTCCTGCTTTCCAGGCAATGGCAGGTCGAGCGGCACTGGTCCTGGGGCGATTCGCTGGTCATCGGGGACGTCATCCCCGCTCCCGATGGCCGCGCTGTTGCGATCCGGTTCAGCCGCGTCGCAGGCGACAGCTCAATCAGCGCACTCGCCCGGGTGTCGCTCGAGGACGGAAAGATGGTTTCGTTCTGGACGGACACCATCCGGAATGGAAACTACTGGACCGGGGAGTGGACCCGCGACGGCTCGATTCATCTCTATTACCTGGAGTCCTTTCCGATCGACCCGCTCCGAATTCCAGTCGGTGGGGGTGCGGCGGTCGCGGACGTTCCGCTGCCGGTAACGGGCGATTACCTGTCGCGGATGGCCTATTCCGATGACGCATTGCGCGCGATCGTGACGGTGGAGCGGCGATCCTACGACGTCGTGTTGGAGAGAAATTTCGACCCGGGCGGAAAACAATGACGGTGCCCACCCGCCTCATCGCCGCGCTCGCCGACCGCTACACCATCGAGCGCGAACTCGGCGCTGGCGGCATGGCGACGGTCTATCTCGCGCACGACGTCAAGCACGATCGCAAGGTCGCCATCAAGGTGCTCCGTCCCGAGCTTGCCGCCGTCATCGGCGCCGAACGCTTCCTGCGCGAAATCAAGACCATCGCCACCTTGCAGCACCCGCACATCCTCGGCCTCATCGATTCAGGCGAGGTCAACGGCACCGCGTACTATGTCATGCCATACGTTGAAGGGGAGAGTCTCCGCGATCGCCTGAATCGCGAGAAGCAGCTGCCTATTGGTGATGCGGTGCGCCTGGCCACCGAAGTCGCCGGCGCGCTCGACTACGCCCATCGTCATGGCGTCATCCACCGCGACATCAAGCCGGAGAACGTGCTGCTGCACGACGGATCGGCGCTGGTGGCCGATTTCGGCATTGCGCTCGCCGTGTCGAGCGCCGGCGGCGGCTCGCGGATGACCGAAACCGGCATGTCGCTCGGCACGCCGCACTACATGAGTCCCGAGCAAGCGATGGGCGAACGCGAGATCACCGCGCGCAGTGACGTCTATGCCCTCGGCGCGATGACCTACGAGATGCTGGTCGGCGATCCACCGTTCACCGGCAGCACGGCGCAGGCGATCATCGCCAAGGTGATGACCAGCGATCCGGTGAGCCTCACGGCGCAGCGCAAAAGCGTGCCGCCTGCGGTCGAGGATGCAGTGCTTACCGCGCTGCAGAAGTTGCCCGCGGATCGCTTCGGCACTGCCGCCGAATTCGCCTCCGCACTCGGCGGCCCGGCGCGCCAGAAGTCGCGGGCGCAGCGTCACAACTGGCTGGCCGACCTTCGTAGCTGGATTGCGATGGCGCTCGTCGTCGCGTTGCTCGCGACCAGTGCGACGC
>JBEPVV010000261.1:0-3525 GCA_041690795.1 Gemmatimonadota bacterium
GAGCACGCGCACGCGGCCGCGCAGCAGCATCGACACGCCCACCAGCGCGAGCCCAGCTCGCACGGCCCTCATCCGCCGCCTCCGGGACATCGGTCCCGGCGCAGTGCCAGTGACGGCCGCGCTCAGTGCCGCCGTGGACGCGAACCGGTCTTCGGGCCGCTTCTCCAGCGAGGTCAACACGGCGTCGTCCAGGCGGGCAGGAATGTCCTTCCGGTGCCGGGACGGCGGCACCGGTTTTTCGGCGATCACCTTGGCCACGATCGCCTGCACGGACGGCCCGGCGAATGGCGGCGTACCGGTGAGCATTTCGTAGAGCACTGCTCCCAGCGCATAGACATCGGTGCGCGCATCGAGGGTGCGTTCACCCAGCGCCTGCTCCGGACTCATGTACGACGGCGTTCCGATCGAGAGTCCGGTCTCCGTCAGCCGCGTGTCGGTGGGAGCTGTCGCGATTGCAATGCCGAAGTCGGCGACGAACGCCTGGCCGTCATGCAGCAGGATGTTCTCGGGCTTGATGTCGCGATGGATCACGCCCTGCCGGTGGGCGTGGTCGAGTGCGGCCGCGACTTCCGACGTAATCCGGGTCGCGTCCACAATTGGAATCTGCTTGTCGCGCGCGATAGCCTGCCGCAGCGTCTCGCCGGTGAGGTAGGGCATGACGTAGTACAACAGTCCGTCGGCTTCGCCAGAATCGAACAACGGCAGGATGTGCGGATGCTGCAAGTTGGCAGTGGTGCGGATTTCCTTGAGGAACCGTTCGGCGCCGACGACCGCCGCCAAGTGAGGGTGGAGCACCTTGATCGCCACCAGTCGGCCGTGCTTGACGTCCTCGGCCAGCCAGACCGTCGCCATGCCGCCGCGGCCGAGTTCCCGCTCGATGCGATACCGGCCAGCGAGCGCGGCTGCCACACGATCGAGACCGTCGGTCACTAGCGGGGGCGATCGATGAACATGTCGGTCCTGATCCGAGGAATAGCTAATGGTCGCACCGGGCACGGTAACGCGCAACTGGGCCCCCGGCTTACGGCATTGTCCGACACCAACGCCTTTCGTCCGCTACCGGGGCTCGGTGGTAACCTTCACGGCCACGCTGATCATATCATAACCGAGAGACGCGGGCTATCGCATGAGGGAACCAGCACCCACTCATGAAGAGGTGGCGGCATGAATGATGATGACCGCGCGAAGCTCGAGGCACATGCGCAGCGGTGGGGCATGCGAACGGCAAGTGAGACGTACAAGGACAGTTCGCAACACGAGCAATACGAAGACCTGCCGGGCCACCTGCCGGAGGTGGCTTCGCAAGCCCTCTTCGCGCTACGCGGCACGGTGAACCCGCGCGATGGCAATGACCTGCTGATAAACGCATACGAGTACTTCGCGGCGCTCGACCCGCGCGTCAGGCCTTCGGTCGAGGAGATCCGGCGGGCCCACCGCGATCTGGTTGCCGCGTCCATCGAACATCTGACGCAGTTCGGCTGGCCACCTGAGGGATCCGAAGCGATGCTCACCAATCTGGTCATCGACTTCGCCTGGGACGCCAAGCACGAGGGGGATCGGCCAAGCTGACGCTATTATTCTCGCTCGGCTGCCAGTGGTTCCCCGTGCGCTCAGGATGGTCCGTGACCTTGCCCAGCCCGCGGTTCGGTCCCTGATGGATGTCGCCCGCTTCACCGCCGCGGTCGCCGACCGCTATCGCATCGAGCGTGAGCTCGGCACCGGCGGCATGGCCACGGTCTTTCTCGCTGTCGATCTCAAGCATCATCGCCAGGTCGCCATCAAGGTGCTTCGGCCCGAGCTCGCCGCGACACTGGGCGCGGATCGGTTCCTTCGCGAAATAGAGACCACTGCGAACCTGCGGCATCCGCACATCGTGCCGTTGTACGACTCTGGAGAGGCCGACGGTTTTCTCTTCTACGTCATGCCGTATGTCGACGGCGAGTCATTGCGGGATCGACTCGACCGCGAGAAACAGCTGCCGGTCGACGAGGCGCCGAGGATCGCCGGCGAAATTGCCGATGCGCTCGCGTTCGCACACGCTCGTGGTGTCGTGCATCGCGACATCAAGCCAGAGAATATCCTGCTCGAGTCCGGGCACGCAGTGCTGGCGGATTTCGGAGTTGCTGGTGCGATCACCGCTGCCGGCGGTGAACGCCTGACTGGCACTGGCTTCGCGGTCGGAACGCCGCGCTACATGAGCCCCGAGCAGGCGGCCGGGGAGCGGGATCTTGATGGGAGATCTGACGAATACGGCCTTGCGTGCGTGCTCTACGAAATGCTCGCCGGCGAGCCTCCATTCACCGGGCCCACCGTCGAATCGATCGTGCGACAGCATCTCACGATCACCGCGCGTCCGGTCACGCAGATCCGCCCCACGGTCGCGCCAGGAGTCTCGGCCGCGGTCGCGCGCGCGCTGGCGAAGAACCCGGCCGACCGGTTCAGCAAAATCGCCGACTTTGCCGCAGTTCTCGTCCCCGCAGTTTCTGCGCAGCCATCGTCCGCCTCGCGCCGGTATCGTCTGCCGCTCCTGCTGGCTCTGGTAGGCGCCGCGACGCTTGTCATCGCCCTGCTCCTGATGATGCGCTCCGGCGGGAGAGGAGTCGAACTCGGACGGCGGACGCAGGTGACGCTAGACCCCGGCCTTCAGCTCGATCCTGCGCTCTCGCCCGACGGGCGCTTTGTCGCGTACTCAGGCCCGCGCGGCGAGCTGATGGTGCGGCAGGTCGACAACGGCGTGCCGTTGCGCGTCATTCGAGAAGGCGACGCAGCCGGCCGCTGGCCGGTCTGGCTGCCGGACGGTCAGCGTCTCGCCTTTGTCTCGCCGCGAGGTGTGGAAGTCGTTGCGGCCCTCGGCGGCAGCGCGCGGATGGTGCTGGCGGGGACCGAGTTCGCACCCGGCCTTGCCGTCGCACCGGACGGTCGATCGTTCGCGTACGCGTCGCACGATTCGATCTATGCACGGACGATCGATGGAACTGACGCCCGGCTGATCACGACCGGCACGGAAGTGCACTCATTTGCCTGGTCGCCCGATGGTCACTGGATCGCGTTCGTCTCGGGAAATGTCCAGTACGCCAGGTCCGACGGCAACCTCGGCAACATGGCGCCGAGCGGGATCCGGGTGGCGCCGGCATCCGGTGGCATGTCGATCGCGGTGACAGACTCGGTATCGCAGAACGTCAGTCCTGCGTGGGTCGACGGTCGCACGCTGCTCTATCTCTCGAATCGCGAGGGCGGCCGGGATGTCTACCGTCAGGCGCTCACCAGCTCGGGGCGCGCGGCGAGTGCTGCCGTCCGCATCGCCGCCGGAATCGAGGCCTACGACATCAACGTGTCGCTCGATGGACGGCACCTCGCGTTCGCCGCCTTCACTGAGGTAGCGAACGTCTGGTCGATTCCCATTCCGACCTCGGGCCCCGTGTCGATCTCGGGCGCGACCGCGATCACCACTGGCAGTCAGATCGTCGAGAATCTCGACGTTTCCGCTGACGGAAAATGGATCGCATTCAGTTCGGTGCGCAGCGG
>JBEPVV010000262.1:0-3487 GCA_041690795.1 Gemmatimonadota bacterium
CCGTTGAACGGGAGGTCGAACGAGCACAAATCGAGTTGACCGCATCGGCGTGGCTGCTGCTCCTCGGGCTCGGACTGGCGAGCGGCTGGATCGTCGCCGTTGCGTCAACTGCGCTCATTGTGGCGATGCTGCGCGCGCGCCGCGGCCAGACACTGCGATTCGGCCTGTCGAGCCTGCTGGTAATCGTGGTTGGTGTCTCGACGCTGCTCTTCCTCCTCTTGCGCGCGCGTCAACATCCATGGCTCGATCAGGGGAATCCTTCGACGTGGCATGCACTGATCGGCGTCTTGCGCCGGGTGCAGTATCCACTGCGCACTCCGTTCGACGACCCGATGGTGCTGCACGGCTCCGGAAACCCCGGCCGCTCGCTGACGCTGCTCGGATATCAGCTCGCCAACTACGCCCAGTACTTCGACTGGCAGTGGGCCGCATCGATCGGCACCTTGGCTCGCGCCTCGGTGCCGCGCCTGGTGGTGACCCTGCTGATGGCGACGATCGGGATCCGCGGCGCCCGCGCACACCGGCGTGCCGACCCGACCTCATTCACCTTGATCGCAGGGCTCTTTCTGCTGACGGGGCCGGGGCTCGTGCTCTACCTCAACTTCAAGCCCGGGCCATCGATCGGCTGGAACCTGTGGCATGACCTCGTGGTGCACGAGGTGCGCGACCGCGACTACTTCTTCGTCGCCAGCTTCATCGCCTGGAGTGTCTGGGTAGCGATCGGCCTGGCGGTGATGGTGCGCGACCTCGCACCGCGGCTGGCGCTGTCGTCACGCCGCGCGGCGGCGGCCGTCTTCGCGCTCGCGCTGGTGCCGCTCGCGCTCAACTGGCGCATCGCAGACCGTCGACACGGCGCGGACGCAACGCTGGCGCGCGACTATGCGCACGCGCTGCTGGCATCTGCTCCGCCGCGCAGCGTGCTGCTCACCTGGGGCGACAACGACACCTTCCCCCTCTGGTATGCCCAGGCGGTGGAGGGGTATCGCGTCGATGTCACCGTGTTCTGTCTCTCGCTCCATCCACCGATGTCGGCGACGGTCGACAGCGTCATCGCCGCCAATGCTGGCTGGCGGCCGGTCGCGTGGTCGACGTCGGCCACCGACGGCGTGTTTGGTCGCGGACCCCTGCTGATCCAGCAGGACCTGGCCCTGGTGCTGTCGATCGATGCACCGACGTCGGGTCTCCGCAACCTGGCGCCCTTCGACCTCTCCCGGACTCGCTTCGACGCCGCCACGACGCGCCGGGTGATCGCGCAACTGGGCGATCTGGGCGCTCTCGAGCGTCAAGGGCACGATGATCTGGATGGCGGCATCCAGTGGGTCGCGGCACTGCTGGCGTCCCCGATAACCCGGCTGGCGGAATCAGACCTCGAGCGCGGCGACACGACCGGCGCCACCGCTTTGCTGCGGCGCGCCATCCGGGTCGGCGACGACTCGTTGGCGACGGCGGTTCTGGCACGGCTGCATCGCTGACCTGGGCCCCCGGTCGGCCCACCCAAACCCATTAGATTTTGTGGTTATGCCAGATCCGGCCCTGAAACACCGGCTGGACCAGATACGGTCCGTCATTGCGTCGCGCCAGCAGGAGGGCGGCTGGTCGCACGAGGTGCGAATCCTGGCGGTCACCAAGGGGCACGAAGCAGTCGCCGTGCGGGACGCCGTCGCCGCCGGCCTCCGTGCGGTCGGCGAGAATCGTGTTCAGGAAGCATTGCCGAAACAGGACGCCTGTCGTGAAGTCGACGTCGAATGGCACCTGATCGGTACGCTCCAGCGGAACAAGGTGCGGCAGGTAGCGGGACGATTCGCCCTCATCCAGTCTGTCGACCGCGTCGATCTTGCCCGGGAGCTCGACCGGCGGCATCACCCCGCAACATCGGCGCAGCGCGTGCTGCTGCAGGTCAACTGTTCGGGCGAATCGCAGAAGGGGGGCGTGGAACCGCCGCAGCTCGAACCGCTGCTGGCTGCCACGCGTGCGTTGCAATCACTTGAGGTATGCGGGCTGATGACGCTGGCGGAATTCACCGACGATGAAACGAGGCAACGACGCGCATTCGCGTCGCTTCGCACGGCGCGCGATGCCATGCAATTGCGCGGCTATGTATTGCCCGAGCTGTCGATGGGCATGTCGGCCGATTACCCCGCCGCTGTCGCGGAAGGCGCCACCATGCTGCGCCTGGGCAGCGCGCTCTTCGGAAGCCGAAGCTGAGCCACGTCCGGGTGTCATCCGCGACCGCGCTCGCCGCGCGCCCGACGTGGCCCGACCAGGGCTCCGACGCCATGGAGCGCGCACTGCTCGACACCTGGCAGCGGGAGAAACTCTTCGACCAGGTCCAGGACGCGACCGCCGGTGGAGCGCCGTGGGTCTTCTTCGAAGGCCCGCCGACCGCCAACGGTCGCCCGGGCATCCATCACGTCTTCGCGCGGACGATCAAGGACATGATCTGCCGCTATCACGTCATGCTGGGGCAACGTGTCACCCGCATCGGCGGCTGGGACACGCACGGGTTGCCGGTCGAGCTCGAAGTGGAAAAGCAGCTCGGCTTCAAGGGCAAGAAGGACATCGAGGCGTTCGGCGTCGCCGAGTTCAACCGTCGCTGTCTCGACAGTGTCTTCACCTATCGCAACGAGTGGGTCGATCTGTCCAATCGGATCGGCTACTGGCTCGACTACGACAACGCATACGTGACCTGCACGCGCGAGTACATCGAGTCGGTCTGGTGGCTGTTAAAGCAGTTGCACGAGAAGCAGATGCTCTACCGCGGGCACCGCGTGCTGCCCTACTGCCCGCGCTGCGGTACCACGCTCTCGAGTCACGAACTTGCGCTCGGCTACGAGGACGTCCGCGACCGGTCGATCTATGTCACCTTTCCCGTCGACGACGATTCCGGTCGCGAGCTGGTGATCTGGACGACCACGCCGTGGACGCTGCCGAGCAACGTCGCGGTCGCGGTGCACCCGGAGCTCGAGTACAACACCTACTGGGATGCGAAGCACCCGGAGCGAAAGCTGGTCGTGGCAGTGTCGCGCGCGGCGTTCGTTCCGGAACTGCTCAAGGCCGAAGAGGTCGAGAGCGGATTGCCCATCACGGGCGAGATGCTTGCCGGCCTGCGCTACCGGCGCCCGCTCGACATCGTGCCGCTGCCCGACGCGGGTGCGCACTCGATCGTGGTCACGGGCACATTCGTGACCGCCACCGATGGCTCCGGCCTCGTGCACATGGCGCCGGCGTTCGGATCGGACGACTACGCCGCCGGTCAGGCAAACGGGCTGGCCTTGCTGCGGCCGGTTGCGGCGGACGGCACATTCGCGGGAACAACGTGGCCCGAGCTCGAGGGGCTGCTGGTCACCGCGGACGCCACCAATGAGCTGATCATCCGCCGGCTGAAGGAGCTCGGACGCCATCTCCGCACTGAGCAGCACACGCACAGCTATCCGCACTGCTGGCGCTGCCGCAGCAAGCTGATCTACTACGCGCGCGATTCCTGGTT
>JBEPVV010000263.1:0-3474 GCA_041690795.1 Gemmatimonadota bacterium
GTTCCACTCGGCCACCGTCTGGCTCTTCGGTGGCTTTGGCCGCTCGAGCTGGGAGCTGGCGTGGCACTTCGCTGCGGTCGCCGCGATACCGGTGGGCACGCTCTGGTGGCTATCGCGCTCGCTCGACCTGCTGGCGCTCGGCGATGAGAGTGCCGCGACGCTCGGGGTGGACGTGGAGCGCACCCGACGCATCGTCATCATCGCGACGTCGGTGCTCACGGCCGCGGCGGTGGCCTCGGCCGGCGTCATCAGCTTTGTCGGACTGGTGGTGCCGCACGCACTGCGCGGCATCATCGGGCCGCTGCATCGCTCGTTGCTGCCGGCGGTCTTCATCGCCGGCGGCGCTTTCACCGTGCTTGCCGATCTCGTTGCGCGCACGCTGTTGCGCCCGGCAGAGATTCCGGTCGGCGTGGTGACGGCCATTATTGGTGTGCCGGTGTTCGCCGTGCTACTCCGCCGGACACTGCGATGAAGCTCGAGTGCCGCGACCTCAGCGTGACCTTCGACGGCACCGCGCCGGGCAAGGCGCCTGCCGTCGATCGCGTGTCGCTGGCGTTGGCGGGTGGTGAACTCCTGGCAATCACCGGACCCAACGGCAGCGGCAAGACGACGCTGCTTCGCGCACTCCTTGGGTTGGTCAAACCCGCGTCAGGAAGCGTGACGCTTGACTCCCGCCCGGTGACGACGTGGTCTCGCCGTGCGCTCGCCGCGGTGGTGGCGGCGCTGCCGCAGCGCGAGGAGCCAGCCTTCCCCCTGACCGTGCGCGAAGTGTTGCTGATGGGCCGATGGGCGCGGCTCGGCCCGCTCACAGCGGTCGGCGCCGCCGACGAACAGGCGATGCAGGACGCCCTGGTGCGCTGCGATGTGGCCGGGTTCGACCAGCGCACCATCGACACGCTCTCTGGCGGCGAGTGGCAGCGCGTGCGCCTTGCCCGGGCGCTGGTCTCCCAGCCAAGCCTCCTGCTGCTCGACGAACCGACGACTGCACTCGATATCGGTCATGAAATGGAGATCTTCGAGCTCCTCCGGGGACTGGCAAGCGAAGGACTCGGGGTGTTGATGATCACCCATCACCTCAACCTCGCGGCACGGTTCGCTGACCGGATCATCCTGCTCGACCATGGCCAGGTGGCGGCAGATGGCCCGCCGTCCGCTGTGCTGACCACGGCGTTGATCGAGCGCGTATTCGCCTGGCCGATCGCCCTCGTGCCCTGGCGCGACGGCGCCCCGCAGATCGTCCCGCTCCGGACCGGCGAGACCGGACCGTGACGCTATTTCCCGCGCAGCATTCACGCACCGCCATCCGGAATGTCCCATGATCGCTCGACGCGCAGTCACTCGTTCACGGCACCACTTTCTCATTGCGCTGCTGACCCTCATTGCGGCGCCGCCGCTTGCCGCGCAATCGTCCGACACGACGCGCTTGCGCGACCTCGTGGTAACCGCCACCCGCGTGCCGATGGCCCGTTCCAGCGTCCCGGCGGCAACGACTGTCATTCGTGGCGATGACCTGCGGGCCGACGGCATCCATTTTGTCCTCGATGCGTTGCGCGACGTGCCGGGAATGACCGTTGTGCAGAACGGTTCATACGGCGGCGTCACGTCGGTCTTTCTCCGCGGCGGTGAGAGCGATGACGTCAAGGTCCTTCTCGACGGCGTGACGCTCAACCGCCCGGGCGGTGGCATCGATTTCGCCAGCCTCACGACCGACGATCTCGACCGGATCGAGATCGTGCGCGGTCCGTCGAGCGTACTCTACGGCGCAGACGCGATGAGCGGCGTGATCGAGCTCTTTACACGCCATCCTTCTGGCGGGCATGCCGAACTTGCGGTCCGCGGCGGAACCTTCGGCACCAGTGATCTCTCGGCGGGCGCATCGACCGGATCTGCCGTCTCCGTGTCGGCTACCGGTTCGCGATTCGGAAGCGACGGCAGCTACGCCTTCAATAACGGATATCTCAATAGTGTCGGAGCGATGCGATTCGCAATCGAACGCGGCAGCGCGGGTCAGCTTGCCGCCACGTTCCGCTATACCAACGGCACCACGCATTTCCCCACTGATGGCGGGGGCAACGTGGTCGACCACAACCAGTTCTCGACCGAGCGGCGGGTGATCGCCGGGATCGATGCTTCGCGCCAGCTCAACAGCTCGGTCGCCCTGCACCTGCAGCTGACAGTCTCGCGGCTCGCCGAGGGGTACGTCAACCGATCTGATACTCCCGCCGACACGATGGGATTCGGATATATCGACGATCGGACGGCGGTCAGCTGGCGGCGTGGCGCGGACGCCCGCGCGGACTGGAACGTGCGGCCGCGGACGCTGCTGTCGGTCGGTGCAGGAATCGAGCATGAAACCGACGGCGAGGCCGAAACCAGCCAGTCGAATTTCGGATTCGGCAACTCCTCCGATACCACTGCGTTCTCGAGCAGCCGCGACACGCGCGCCGGATACGCGCAGCTCCTCGCTACGCCGCTGTCGAACGTCTCGCTCCAACTGGGCTCGCGATTCGACGACAATTCCGCCTTCGGATCGTTCATGACGTGGCGGGCAGGCGCGTCGTGGCGGGTCACACCGATGTCGCGCATCTGGGCCGGTACCGGAACGGCGTTCAAGGCGCCAACATTTTCGCAGCTTTTCGCGTCGAGTGCATTCGAGGTCGGCAATCCCGACCTCGTTCCGGAGCGCAGCAGCAACATCGAAGTCGGCGCCGAGCATGGGTGGCATCGACACGCCGTCCATCTCGGCGTCACCGCTTTCTGGCAGCGCTTCCGCGACCTGATCCAGTATGTCGGTGCGGCGCCGGGCGATCCCACCTACGTGAACCTGGGTGGCGCCAACAGCCGCGGCGTCGAGACGACTGCGACCATCGCGTTGTCGCACAGGTTGACGATCAATGGCCGCTGGACGTGGCTGCACACCGCAGTGTCCGACACCGGCGTCGCATCATCCGCCGCGTTCGAGGAGGGGAAGCCATTGATCCGGCGCCCGGCATCCAGCGGCGGCGTCACCGCGACGTGGAACCAGGGCGGGCTCCGGGTCGTTGCCAACGTGAACCATGTCGGCAGGCGCGATGACGTCGATTTCGCGAGCGGGTCAGGTGTCCGGGTTATTTTACCGGGGTATACCACCGCTGACGTCGCTCTCGATCTCCCGGTCCGACGCATGACTCCACGATCGCCGGGTGTCGAGCTGACGTTGCGCCTGGAGAACCTGTTCGACAGCGGGTTCGAGCAGACCGTGGGCTTTCCCGGGCGCGCGCGGACAATCCTGGCCGGTGCGCGTATGCAGTTCTGATCGATCGGAGGAGTGCGATGCGGCTGGCTGGCTGGGTGGCGATACTGATCGGCGCTGCGAACAGCGCGTGTTCGCCTACCATCGGTCCGGCGCCGCAGCCCGTGCAGGTGCTCGTCGTGCTCGACAGCCTCGAGGACACGCTCCGCATCATTCCCATCGACAGTGTTGATGTGATGCAC
>JBEPVV010000264.1:0-3472 GCA_041690795.1 Gemmatimonadota bacterium
CATCGATATAGTTGTCGGTCGCACTCATGTTGGCGCGCCAGTGCAGCCACGCTTCGCGGGATGCCGGTGTGAGCATCTCCTCGACCTGATACCCGTACGAGACCGCGAATCGCTGCGCGTCGTGCCCCACCAGCATGATGTGATTGGTGTACTTCATGATCAGCCGCACGATCTCGCTGGGAGTCCTGATCCCTTCGAGCGCACCGACCGCGCCAGCGCGCCTGGTCGGACCATGCATGCAGGCCGCATCGAGCTGTACCACGCCCTCCGCGTTGGGAAGTCCGCCGTAACCGACCGACTGATCCGTCGGATCCAGCTCCTGGATCTTCACCCCTTCGACGCCGGCGTCGAGCGTGTCGGCGCCCTTGATGATCATGCTGACGGCTTTTTCCACGCCGCGAAGCCCGTTGGCGCTGGCGATGGCGCATGGTCGGCCGGCGCCGCGATGGATGACGTACGGTGCGGCGATGACCTGCCCCGGAACCAGCGCCGTACCGGCGATCGCGGCGCCCGTGGCGCCCAGGAAGGTCCGGCGTGAAACAGTCGAATCGGACATGGCGGCAATCTCCGGATGGGAGGCGCCGGAATCTGGAGGGAACGCGAGTCACCTCAAAGGGAGACGCAAACCGGCGACGCTGCGTCCCTCTTACCTCCGGCCCCCGCCTCCGCCAGATTTGTCCCCCCAATGCCCACCCAACGACCCCGCCTCGATCCGGCGATCTTTCATCTGCCGGTCGAGCGCATGCGCGACGGGTACTACTCCGACAAGTACTTCGTCCGCGCCCGCGACGTTCTCGAGCGCGACCACTACAACCCGCGTGTCACCGTCCAGGTGTTCGGCAAAGCGGAGGCATCCCTCGGCGGCATCGACGAAGCGATCGCGATCCTCAAGCTGTGCAGCACCGACTGGCGCGATCTCTCGGTGCGCGCCCTCCATGACGGCGATGACATCGCGCCCTGGGAAGTCGTCCTCGAGATCGAAGGACCTTACGCCCACTTCACCCAGCTTGAGACGCTCTATCTGGGTGTGCTGGCGAGGCGAACGCGCGTAGGCACCAACACCCGGCGCGTCGTCGAAGCGGCGCGGCCGAAGGAGATCATGTTCTTCCCGGCCCGGCACGATCACTGGCTGGTGCAGACCGGCGACGGGTACGCCGCGCACATCGCCGGTGCCATCGGTGTCTCTACCGATGCCCAGGCGTCATGGTGGGGCAGCGAGGGCATCGGAACCGTGCCACACGGATTGATCGCCGCGTACGGCGGCGACACGGTCCTTGCCTCGAAAAAGTTCGTCGAGCACATGGATCCCGCCGTGCGCCTGGTCACACTGGTCGACTTCGAGAATGATTGCGTCCGGACCTCACTCGAACTCGCCGACGCGCTCGGACCCGCGCTGTACGGCGTGCGTATTGACACCAGTGAGATGCTGGTCGATCGCTCGGTGATTCCGATGATGGGCCGATCCAAGCCAACCGGCGTGACACCGCAACTGGTGCACAATGTTCGCGACGCACTCGATCGCGCCGGACATTCACACGTGCACATCGTGGTGTCCGGCGGCTTTACCGCCGACAAGATTCGCCAGTTCGAGGCGCTGCAGGTACCGGTCAGCGGTTACGGCGTGGGGTCGTCGCTTTTCCAGGGTCGTTTCGACTTCACCGCCGATGTCGTGATGCACGAAGGCCGGCCGTGCGCCAAGGTGGGCCGCGAGTATCGCCCCAGCCCGCGACTGGAAACGGTTGACTGATGCCTGGCGAGACGCTCTTCTGGGATGTCGACACCCAGGTGGATTTCATCATGGCGAACGGAAAACTTGCCGTTCCCGGCGCTGAAGCGATCATCCACAACCTCGAAGCGTTGACCGACTTCGCGCACCGTTCAGGCAGCCGCATCGTCGCCACTGCCGACGACCACGACATCGGACACGCGGAAATCACCGACAATCCCGACTGGCGCACAACGTTTCCGCCGCACTGCATGCGGGGAACCGCCGGTCAGCGGAAGATCGCAGGCACGACCCTGCACCATCCGCTGGTGATCCAGCCGGTGCCGCTCGATCCCGCCGAAGTGGCGTCGGGTATCTCGGCGCATCGCGGCGACATCCTGCTCAACAAGCCGGGCACCGATGTCTTCCGCTGGAATCCCAATGCCACCGTTGTGCTCGACACGCTCGCACCGGTCCGCGTCGTCGTGTACGGCGTCGCGACCGATTTCTGCACGCGTGCAGCGGTGGACGGGATCGCGCAGCGGCGACCCGACGCCGAACTGGTGATTGTCACCGATGCCATTCGCGGAATCGACGCGGCGGCAAGCGACGCGCTCCTCCGCCAGTGGACAACCGCAGGTCACCAGCTGGTGACCACCGCTGACATCGTGCGATGACGGTCTCGGGGCGCTTCTGGATTCCCGGTCCGGTCGAAGTCGATCCCGCCGTTGCCGCCGCGATGCTGCAACCGATGATCGCGCATCGAAGCGAAGCCGCGCAGGCACTGGTGTCGCGCCTGCAGCCGGGACTTCGCGCCATCTTCGGCACCGAGCGCACGGTGATGCTCGCCACCGCGTCCGCCACCGCGATGATGGAGGCGGCCATTCGCTCCGGCGTCGAGGATCATGTGCTCTGCATCGTCAGCGGGACCTTTGGCGAACGTTTCGCCACCGTCGCGGAACGCTGCGACAAGCAGGTCACCCGGCTGCATGTGAAGCGCGGCGAAGTGCTCGAACCGGCCCTCCTCGACCGGATGCTCGACGGCCCCCCGGTTGACGCCGTCACCATGGTCCACTCGGAAACGTCAACTGGCGCACTCGCACCGGTCGAAGCGCTGGTCGAACGATTTCGCGCGCGAGGCACCATCACCATCGTCGATGCCGTTTCGTCCGCCGCGGGTGTGCCGGTCGAAGCCGACCGATGGAACGCAGACTTCGTCTTCACCGGTTCACAGAAGGCGATCGGCATTCCTCCCGGACTCGCCTTCGCCGTGGCGAGTGAGCGCTTCATCGAACGGGCCAGTACCATCGACGACCGCGGTTTCTACCTCGACGTAGTCGACTTGCTGCATGCCGCCGATGCCTCACGCTTCCCGCAGACGCCGGCGCTTCCCGTGGTCTACGCCCTCGAAGCACAACTTGCCCGCATCGCCAGCGAAGGACTGCCGGCGCGATGCGCGCGGCATCGGCAGATGCGCGAACGCGTCGAGACCTGGGTCGCAAGCCATGGCCGGTGCGAGATCATGGCGGCGCCGGGCCGCCGCTCCGATACGGTCTCCGCTCTCGTGCTGCGCCCTGGCCTCGCCGCCACCGCGGTAGTCGCGGCGCTCGCGCGCGACGGCTGGCAGCTTTCCGCCGGCCTCGAGGACGACCAGGATCGCGTCGTCCGGATCGGACATATGGGCGACGTCACGGTCGACCAGCTTGATGCACTGCTCGCAGCGATCGAACCCCGCCTCTGATGCCGATGAGTAGCGCGGGCCCATCC
>JBEPVV010000265.1:0-3458 GCA_041690795.1 Gemmatimonadota bacterium
TCCACTTTCGGCGCGATGCCGGCTGTCCTGGCCGGCTTAGGCACCGGCGGCTTTTGTGCGTATCTCGCCTTGTTTCCCGCGATCACGGGGTGGATCACCGGGCGCTTCGCGCGACCGGGCGTGATGCGTCTGCTGCTCGCTGCCGGGGCCTGGGCCATCGCGGAATGGCTGCGGAGCTGGCTGCTATCCGGATTTCCATGGCTGTCGCTAGGGTATGCGGAAGCGCCGGGTGCGCTCGCCGGCTACGCGCCCATCGGCGGCGTCTTTCTGGTGAGCCTGATCGTCGCCGTGATCGCAGCGTTGCTTGTCGGCGCCGCAACCGCGTTCGAGGCAGGACGCCGCCTGGTTACGGGCGCCTGCATCGGCATCGCCGCCGCGCTCGTGCTGGCCGGTCATGCACTGGCGGCTATCGACTGGAGCGTGCCGAGTGGCGACGCGCTGGCGATCAGCCTGGTTCAGGGCAACATCGACCAGGATCTCAAGTTCGACCCCGAGTACCGCGAAAAAACGCTGGCGATTTATCGCGGCCTTGCCGCGGACGCGGCGGGCCGCTTGATCGTGCTGCCGGAAAGCGCACTGCCCATGTTCGCCGACGAGGTACCGACGTCGTTCGTCGATGATCTGCGCGCGATTGCCACAAGGCACGGCGGCGACCTGCTGACGGGGCTGTTCTTCTACGAACCGCCTGACGTGCCCGGCGGCGATGAGCGCTACTTCAACAGCGTCGTCAGCATCGGCAACGCAACGGCGCAGGTCTACCGCAAGCACCACCTGGTGCCGTTCGGCGAAACGATCCCCGGCAAAGCGGTATTCGGCTGGTTCATCAACAATATCCTGTCGATTCCGCTCGCCGACCAGACGCCCGGACCTGCCTATCAGGCTCCTTTCGCCGTCGCCGGCCAACGCGTCGCGATGAACATCTGTTACGAGGACGCTTTCGGCGACGAGATCATTCGCCAGCTTCCCGAGGCGACGCTGCTGGTCAACGTCACCAACGACGCCTGGTACGGCCGCTCGCTCGCCGCCGAGCAACACGTGCAGATTTCCGCGATGCGCGCGATCGAGACTGCGCGGCCGATGCTGCGCGCCACCAACACCGGCATCACCGCCGTTATCGACCATCATGGCGTCGAACTGGCACGCCTGCCCTGGTTCACGCGGGGCACGCTTGAGACCACGATCGCCGGTCGCGAGGGAATGACTCCCTACATCCGCTTCGGTGATTGGGTCGCCGTCGTCGTGGCGTTCGGCCTGCTGCTCGGCGCGCTCTTGCTGGAGCGAACGCGGGTGCGTCGGGCGATTGCCTGACCGCCGCGCGGATCCCGCACGGTCGGGGGGCCGCGTCGATAGTTCGGCGTTGGTGAATCCGGCGCGGGCGCTAACACCGTCTAAGGTTGACGCACCGCACTCTGCCGAAGGTCCCATGCGAACCCCACGTCTTGTCCGCCACGCGTTCCCCCAGCGCACCGCTTGGTGCACCGAAGACTCTCGCGACAGCTCATCGCGCCGACGAACGTCTCGTCTGACGGTTGCCCCGTTGGTCCGCGATCGTATTGCGGGTTCGGCTGCCGCTGCCATAATGCGCCCTCCTTTTGCGCGGGATCCGTGCCATGTCTCCTGAACTGAAGATCAGCGGTCTTTCCAAGACCTATCCGAACGGCGTCCACGCGTTGAGCGGCGTTTCGTTGACCATACCGACCGGCATGTTTGGCCTGCTCGGACCGAACGGGGCCGGCAAATCCACACTGATGCGCACGCTTGCCACCTTGCAGGACGCGGACTCGGGCACGGCCACCATCGGCGATCTCGATGTGCTTCGCGACAAGGCCGCGGTGCGCCAGGTGCTGGGCTATTTGCCGCAGGATTTTGGCGTGTATCCCAAAGTATCCGCAGAGGAGTTGCTCGACCATCTCGCGCGCCTGAAAGGTATCGAGGATCGCACCCAGCGCCGCGACGTCGTCGCGACCTTGCTGAGGCAGACCAATCTCCACGACGTGCGCAAGAAGGCCCTTGGCGGGTTTTCCGGCGGTATGCGCCAGCGTTTCGGCATCGCGCAGGCCTTGATCGGCAACCCGCGCCTGGTCATCGTCGACGAGCCGACCGCCGGCCTCGACCCAGAAGAGCGGGTTCGCTTCCACAATCTGCTCGCGGAAATCGGCGAGAACGTCATCGTCATCCTGTCGACGCATATCGTCTCCGACGTATCCGACCTGTGCGCGCGCATGGCCATCATCGACAAGGGCGAAGTGCTTCTCACCGGCGAACCGAACCGCCTCACCTCAACACTGGCCGGACGCGTGTGGCAGAAAGCCATCGCCCGCCACGAACTCGACGCCGCACGCGCCGCCTACCCGGTGATCTCGACACGCCTCGTAGCCGGCAGGACCTTGGTCAACGTCGGTGGCAACGCTCCGCCCGACGGAACCTTCTCCCCGGTCGAAGCGACTCTGGAAGACGTCTACTTTGCGGCGATTGCACGACGTCTCGATGCGCCGGTCGCGGCCACGGTTGATGCCTGATGGGCAAGCTCGTCGCGATCGCGCTGTTCGAATTTCGTACGCGGCTGAAACGGATCTCAACCTGGGTTTACTTCGCCGTCTTCCTCGCGCTTTCGATGGCGTGGATAGCGGCCGCGGGTGGCGCGATCGCCCACGCAATCGTCTCGTTCGGCAGTGGCAAGACGTGGGTCAATTCACCGTACGCGATTGCCCAGACGACATCGTTCCTGGGCATTTTCGCGATGACGGTGATCGCCGCAGTGATGGGGCGCTCGGTGCAGCAGGACTTCGAATATCGCACCGAGCATTTGTTCTTCACCGCGCCAATCACCAAGGGGCAATATCTTGGCGGTCGCTTTCTCGGCGCGCTGCTGGTGCTGTTGCTGGTGCTATCGAGCATTGCATTGGGCAGCGGGCTCGGTTCGCTGCTGCCCGGCATCGACCCCGACCGCCTGGGCCCGGCGCGATTGTCGGTCTACATCGCGCCGTTCTTCACCGTGTTGCTGCCCAACCTGGTCTGGATCGGCGGCGTGTTCTTCTGCGTCGCGGCGCTCACGCGGCGCATGCTGCCGGTCTATATCGGCAGCATCGTCTGCCTGGTCGGCTACCTCGCCGCCAACGGACTGATGCGCGACATGGACAACAAGACCGTGGCGGCGATGCTGGATCCTTTCGGCAGTGTCGCGTTATCGCGCCTGACCGCCTACTGGACGATCGCTGAGCGAAATACCCGGCTCATTCCGTTCGAAGGTCTGCTGCTGTGGAATCGACTGCTCTGGCTGGCAATCGGACTGTCGCTGATGGCCTGGTGCGTGCACCGTTTCGCGTTCGTCTACAACGTGGGCGCCGGGCGTCGCCGCGAGTCGGCGGATGCGCCCAACGCCGAAGCGCCGCCGGTGATGGCCGGGCGCAACGTCACACCGGGCCGGGTCAACGCGCTCGTCGCGCTGCCACGCATCT
>JBEPVV010000266.1:0-3445 GCA_041690795.1 Gemmatimonadota bacterium
GGTTCGAACGCTACGTCATCGTGGTGAGCTCGTTGTCGAATGACTACATCCCTTACGCCTGGGGCACCATCAACCCGAGCTGGGCCGACTGGTGCATCCTGGCCGGATCGTTCGGCTGGTTTGGCCTGTGGTTCACTCTGTTCTACAAGAACTTCCCGATCGTCGCGATTCAGGAGATCAAGGAAATGATCCCGATGCCACGTCGCAGCGCGCAGGCGAGGGGGCACTGATGTCGAGCTCCGTGCCAGGGGTGCTGGGGGCGTTCGATCACGTGGACGCGGCGTGCAGCGCGATTCGCGAATTGAAGGCGACCGGCCACAAGGACCTGACGGTGTACACGGCAGCCGCCAATCACGAGATCGAAGCCGCAATCGGCGACCCGGTCTCGTCGGTCCGGCTGTACACGCTGATCGGCGGTCTGGTGGGATGCGCCGCCGGCTTCGGCGTCACGATCTGGATGTCGCGCGACTGGCCGCTGATCACCGGCGGCAAGCCGGTGGCGGCGATTCCGGCGTACGTCGCCATTGGCTTCGAGCTCACCATTCTGGTCGGCTCGCTTGCCACGGTCGCCGGGATCATCATTCTCTCGATGATGAAGTCGCTCAAAGGGCGACCCTACAGTCCGCGATTCAGCGACGATCAGATCGGCATCTTCGTGCCCTGCCGCGCCGACCAGGCGCCTGGCGTGTCGATGCTTCTCACCCAGCACGGTTCGGTGGAGGTGACCCGTGATGCGTAAGACGCTGCTCGCGGCGAGCCTGCTGCTGCTTGGCGGCTGCAACTTCTGGTATAACGAAGTGCCGTCGCCGGATGACCTGATGCACAACATCCCGTGGTTCGATCACATGCTGGTGTCGAAGTCGGTGCAGCCGTACCAGCGTGGCGACGTGCCGCGCAACACCCCTGCCGGTTCTGTGCCGCTCGGTAACGCGGAAGCCGACTGGCGGGTGGGTGATCCGAGCAAGCTGACCTGGGGCTTCGACACGCTGATCGCCAAGCGCATCGTGCATCCCACCACGCCGCTGCAGCCTGGATCGCGTCACGGTGAAGAGGTGTACAACACTTTCTGTGCGGTCTGCCACGGCATCCAGGGCGATGCCAATGCGCCGGTGAAGGAGATGGCCGCGCCCTCGCTGCTCACCGCGCAGGCCCGCAGCTACGGCGACGGCTATCTCTACAGCATGATTCGCTACGGCCGGGGTCGCATGCCGCAGTACGGCGACAAGATCTTCCGCATCGACGAGCGCTGGGCCGTCGTGGACTATCTCCGCACCCTCCAATCGAAGTCGGCGCCGCCGACCGATGCCGCCGCACCGGCCAGGAAGACCCGCTGATGACCTTCGACACGCACGCAGTGCACGAGCAGCTGGCCGACCGGAGCGTCCGTTCGAACTATCAGGCGTTCTTCGTCGGCGGCATCGTGCTCGCCGTCATCGGCGTCCTCCTGTTCGTGCTCAGCCTCATGGGCGCCGGGAGTCACCGCGCCTGGCACGCCTTTCACGTCAACTGGGTCTTCTGGACCGGCATCACCGCCGGATCGATCGCGATCACGGCGGTGCACAAGATCGCCGGCTCGCGCTGGCCCGGCGTGATCATCCGCCTGTCGCAGGCGACTGCCTTCTTCATCCCGATCTCGATCATCGGCCTGGTGCTGATCATGACCGTGGGCTATCACGACATCTACGGAAACATGACCGTCGCGCTCGAGGGCCTCTCCTCCGGCAAGGCCGCCTGGCTGTCGCATTCGTGGATGGCGGTGCGGATGTTCTTCGGCCTCGGTTTGCTGTTCACGATGGGCATCGTGATGATCCGCAGCGACCTGCTTCCCGACCTTGCCGATGTACGGTCGCGGGTGACGGGATCGCGTCGCGCTCGCTATGACCGCATGCTGGCCGGCTACGACGAGTCGGCGAACCACCGGCTCCTCTACCGGTCGGCGGCGATCTACGCCCCGCTCTACGCGTTCGTGCTGACCATCGTCGCCTTCGACGGCATCATGGCGCTGCAACCCCACTGGTTCTCCAACCTGCTGGGCGGCTGGTACTTCATGGGTGCCTGGCTCGGCGCGCTGATGTTCCAGGCGATGATGGTGCTTTATGCGCGCAAAGCGGCGCACCTGGAGGAGTTCATCTCCCCGAAACAGCGCCACGACCTCGGCAAGCTCTGCTTCGGGTTCACGGTCTTCTGGACCTACCTGATGTGGGCGCAGTTCCTGGTGATCTGGTACGGCAACATGCCCGAGGAGATCGGTTTTGTCTTCGCCCGCCTCTGGGGACCGTGGCGCCCGATCGGAACGCTTGTCGGGCTCGGCGTCTTCATCATTCCCTTCGGTGCGCTGATGGGCGTGGACCCGAAGAAGGCGCCGTTCACGATGGGCATCGTGGCTGCGATCTCCTTTGCCGCGCTCTGGCTCGAACGCTACCTGCTGATCACGCCCTCAATCACGCTGGAGGCTGGGCCGGTGTTCGGTGTCGCTGAGCTCGGACCGATCCTGCTCTTCCTGGGCCTTTTCCTGACCTGTTACGCGATCTTCGCGAAGACATTCCCGATGGTTTCTCCGCGCCTGGCGATGATCACGCTCGAGGCGGAGGCGGCACACTAGCGGCGCATCAGGTGAACGACTTCGCAGCCGGTGAGAGAACGACGCGGGCCAGCACTCGATCGAGCGCTGGCCCGTGGTGCCTTCTGGTGCTGACCCTGGCGCTCGGCAGCTGCTCGTCGGCCGCATCGACGCAGGTCTGTACCGCACTCTTCGCATTCATATCTGCCGTCGCCGTCGATTCCGCAGCGAGTCCGGTCGCTGGTCTGATTGTGACCGATACGATCCCTCGTACCGGCGTTACGTTCGCGGTGCAGCAGGAGAATTACCCAGCCGGCGCCGTCACGATCTTCAGCGATGCGCAACTCCCGCTCATCAGGCGTCCCGGCGACACGGTTCACGTCACCGGAATCGCGGAAAGCAAGGCCTTCCACGCCAGCTACCTGATCGGGTCGGATGGCTGCCACGTCAGCAAGCTCGCCGGGCCGGACACGGTGACCGTGCGTTGAACCGGACGCCTGCCGATCAGTGCGTGTTCGCGCCGGCCCGCGCGATAACCCCGCCCAAGCGGACGGGGGCCACCAATAACTCCTGGTGGCCCCCGTCTGCTTGCGAAGCCCGAGCCTGTTACGGCCTGACGGCCGCCGACAACACTGCAAGCTGATCGTTTGCGTGCCCGACGACGGCGTAGCTGCGAATGCTGCGCGCAATCTCGGAAGGTGTGCCGACGAACCGCGGCCGGGTCTGCACGGCCGCACTCAGCGAGCCGCCGCCCTGCGCGATCACCTGCGCAATGCCGGCGAACTCCGCCACTGGCGCGTCCACGATCCAGACATCGTGACCGTTCACGAGGCGCTGCCGTACCAGGAACGTCGGGCGGCTGCCGGCGATGCCTTCATGCATGAC
>JBEPVV010000267.1:0-3413 GCA_041690795.1 Gemmatimonadota bacterium
GACTACCGGCGCGAAGCACGCTCGCTGTCGAATGTCGCCTTCGCGTCAGCCGATCAGGTCACGCTGACCCAGGGTGCAACCCCACAGGAATTGCGCGCCCAGTATGTCGATGCTGGTTATCCGAAGGTGTTCGACCTGCGCGCCGGTTCAGGGCGGCTCTTCGCACTTGAGGAATACCAGTTCGGTGCCGCCGGCGTCGTGATGATTTCCGACGAATTCTGGCGCCGTCAATTCGGGGGCGACCCTTCGATCATCGGCCGCACCATTTCACTGGACAATCGTGCCTATCAAGTCGTGGGCGTGCTCGCCCCCCGCAGCTACACCTATCCGCAAACCTCGCTCGATGTCATGATTCCGCTCACGATCCAGCCCGGCAACTACCGCTTGAATCGCGGCGCGATGTGGCTGGACGCATTCGGCAAAATGCGCCCTGGCGTCAACCTGGCCACGGCCCGTACGGAACTGACCAGAATCGCGGATGGCATCAGTCGCAATTTCCCCGATGCGAACGGCGGTCTGCATCTTCATGTCGATGCGCTGCGCGAGTCCGTCGTCGGGGACATTCGCCCGCTGTTGATCCTGCTCGCGGCATCGGTCTGTGCCGTCTTGCTGATCGCATGCGTGAACATTGCCAATCTGTTACTGGGACGCTCGCAGGGGAGAGTGCGTGAATTCGCGGTTCGGGCCGCACTGGGCGGAAGCGGTGCCCGGCTCGCGCGCCAGCTGTTCACCGAGAGTCTCGCGCTCGCAATTGCCGGCGGCATTCTTGGCGTCATGGTCGTCCGCCCGCTGACCCGGTTCTTCACCACGCTGTACCCGGGCAGGCTGCCGCGGCTGGACGATATCCAGGTCGACACGCGCGTGCTCCTCGTGGCGGGCGCAGCGACGTTGATCGCCGGCGTACTCTCGGGAGCACCATTGGCGCGCCGCGCGTTTACGCACGACTTGTCCCGAGGGCTTCGCGGGGGCGGCCGTGCAGGTGTGACCCGTCGAGAACGACGAGTGGGCGCAGCGTTGATCGGCGGGCAGATGGCACTCTCACTCGCGTTGCTTTTCGCGGCAGGCCTCCTGCTCCAGACGTTTCGATCACTGTCGCGAGTGAATCCTGGCTTTGCCGCCCCGCATCTCACCACGTTTCATCTCTATCCGAGTCCGGCGCGGCACGCGACCGGAACCGCGGTCCGGCAGTTCTATGCCGAGGTAGAAAGTGCGCTGGAGCAAACACCCGGCGTTTCTGCCGTCGGCATCAGCACCGACCTGCCGCTCGGACATAGCTCGTTTGGAGACACGTTCGTCGATGATGCGCGCGGAGATCAGGGCAATGCCAACCCGCAGGCACGGCGCGCGTTTGTGAACCCGCGATACTGGAGCACACTTGGAGTGCTCGTGATCGCCGGTCGGGGATTCACTTCCGCCGATGACTCGGCGAGCCAGCTCGTCGTGATGATCAATAAGGCGCTCGCGACGCGGTACTACCCCGGCGTGAATCCAGTTGGTCGCACGATCACGTGGAATTCGCAGCATCGGACCATCGTCGGTGTCGTCGCTGGCATGCGCATGGACAATCTGGTCGACGAACCCGACCCTGCGTTCTACGCCCCCAGCACCCAGATTGTGCTCCGAGCGAGGTTTGTGGTGGTGAAATCGAAGTTGCCAGTGGATGAGGTGATCAGGCAGGCGCGCCAGCGGATCCACCAGATCGATCCAACCATCGCAGTTACCGACGTGGCCACCATGGAACAGCGCCTGAGCGACACGGTGTCGCCGCAACGTTTTCGCGCGTTGATGGTAGGCGGCCTGGGACTCCTCGCGTTGGTGCTGTCGATTATCGGGATCTATGGCGTGGTGGCACAACAGGTTGGCCGGCAATCGCGCGATATCGGGATCCGCATGGCTCTGGGCGAGACGGGAACGCACGTCACAGCCCGCGTCGTTGCTTCAGCCCTGCGACCTGCGGTCCTCGGCGCTGGAATTGGAACTGTCCTGGCCTTGGCAGCGGGCCACTGGCTGACCTCGCTGCTGACTGATATCAGTCCCCATAACGGATTGATGCTGGCAGCCGCTTCGGCCGTGATGCTGACGGTGGCCATCGTTGCGGCGTACGTCCCGGCGCGACGCGCCAGCATGGTCGATCCGTTGATTGTACTGAAGGGAGACTGAACGGGAATATCGCCGCGTCGCCACGGCGGTGGCCATATTGACCCTGCGGCGCCACTCGTTGCGCGGGATGAATCCCCGCGCTAGCTGGTCGAGACCTCAACTCCCTTGGCGACGCCAATCCGCTCCACGAGGGCGTGAAAGCGCGGGTGCAGGCGGAGTGTGTCAAAGGTCGGACGCACGCCAATCCAGACCAGGTCGGTGGCGCGCAACTCGACCGCGCGGTCGAGCGCATCGAGTGCCTCGTCGGCCTGGTCGAGGGCGGCATGAATCTGCGCGAGCAGGACCGGCGACACATACTCGGATTGTGATCGCGTGCCCAGCGTGGCCACGATCGCCCGCGCTGCGTCGGTGTCACGTGCCGCCGCGTGTGCGACGGCGAGCGTTGCGACGATTTCCGGGCTGTCCCCGACGATGGCCATGGCGCGCCGCAGGTGAACGATCGCGCGCGCCGGCTCCCCGGCCGCGATGCTCGCCTGACCAATGAAAAAATGCGCCATCCCGAATTCTGCGTCGCGCGCGAGCAGCGCTTCCTGCTCGGCGAGCGCCCTGAGATAGTCGCCCTCGAAGTAATGGATCAGCGCCCAGCTTGAGGCGATAACCGGCGACAGCGGGTCGAACTCTCGAGCGCGTTCGAGTTGCTGGCGCGCTTCCTCGAACCGCTTGAGCGGGACCAGGAGGTTCATCGCGTACCACTGATACGCCGTCGGCGATGGCGGCACGCCGGCAACGGCGTGGCAAAAATCCGCTTCGGCGCCCGACCAGTCCCAGTCGTACATCGCGCGGACGCATCCCCTGGCGGTCAGTGCGTCGGGCTCTGCCGGATCGAGCTGCAACGCACGGTCGGCAGCTTCGCGCGCCGGTGGCATCGCGAGGTCGGGTGCCAGCTGGCCATAGACCGCGAGCGTGACGAAGGAGGTGGCGAGCGCCGCGTGTCCCGGCGGGAACGCGGGGTCGAGTTCGATGACCCGCCGCAACAGGCCAAGGCTCTTCTGCATCCCGGTTTCGGTGCGCCGGTTCCACTGGAAGCGCGCCTCGAGAAAGCTCTGATACGCCATCAGGTTCTGGGTCGAGGCCGGGCCGCGTGGCACCGGCTCGTTGAGCAACTCGATGCGCAGCGCATGCACGATGGCGTCGGTGATGTCGTCCTGCACGGCGAAAACATCAGTGAACTCGCGATCGTAGCGCTGCGCCCACGCTTCGTAACCCGTGACGGCATCGATCAGGCGGGCGGTAATGCGGAGGCGTGTCCCCTG
>JBEPVV010000268.1:0-3400 GCA_041690795.1 Gemmatimonadota bacterium
GAGCAACGCCGGGTCGTTCATGATCGCTCCCCTGGAGGAGACGACCGATGCCCTGCTGCGCGAACAGCTCGCTATCAATCTCGAGGCACCGTTCGCGATCGCGCGCCACTTCCTGCCGCAGATGCGAACGCGTGGTGCCGGCATTCACGTGCTGGTGGGCAGCGTCGCCGATCAGCGGCCGTTTGCAGGCAACGCGGCGTACGCGGCGTCGAAGTACGGAGCGCGCGGATTGCATGAGGTGCTTTGCGAGGAGTTTCGCGGCAGTGGCGTGCGCTGCACGCTGGTCTCGCCGGGACCGACGGATACCGCCGCATGGGACCCGGTCGATCCCGATCATCAGGACGGCTTTACGCTCAGGGCCGACATGCTCCGGCCAGCCGATGTGGCGGACGCCATCGTCCATGTGCTTCTCGCCCCGTTGCACGTCCACATCGAGTCGCTGCGGCTGAGCCCGGAGTGACGCGGGTCGCCGCGCTCGTGCTCTGCGCCTGCGCGCTCGCGACCGCCGCTGCCCCAGGCCGCCCCCAGCAGACGCGCCTCGGCCATCTCCCCGCGATCCCCGATTCCGCCGGCATTCCGACGCGGCTGCTCGCCAGCGTGCACGCTCCGAATGGCGACACCTGGTACGGCACGTACGGGCGCGGGATCTTTGTTCGCGCCGTGCGCGCGACGTCGCGCCCGACGGCATCGTCATCCGGGGAGACACCGTGGTGATCGATCTGGCTGACTGCCTTCGTCATCGCGCCGGCCGGCGTTGCGTCCTCGGCAGCACGCCGGCGGTTCGGGGCGGGGTTGTCGGGCGTGTTGCAGCGCGCGGCCCGCTGCCAGGAAGTGCGAAGGGATGGTCGCCCTGGTTCGCGCGCCCGATCGCCGCGAGCGACAACGATCATCCCGACCAGACCTACCGGTGGGGTTCGACGATGGGCGGATACTTCCAGCCCCATCAGGGAATCGAATTCAACAACCCCGATGGAACGCTCGTCCACGCGATCGGCGACGGCGTGGTCGTGTACGCAGGGCGCGCGGAGCAGGGCGCCCTGACCGTGGGCATCCGTCACGACACGATGCTGACCGCTGGCGGTCGACGCTATTTCGTTTTTTCCGTCTATTACCACAACAGCGCGCTCTTGGCGCACGTCGGCGAGCGCGTCCGTCGCGGCGACGTCATCTCCCGCGTCGGTCACACCGGGCGCGCCACCAACGATCACATGCACCTCGAAGTGCACGCGTCCCCGACCGATTCCGTGCGCCCCATCATCGATTTGCTCAATCGCTATCCGCAGTACACCACCAATCCTGAACTCTGGATCACGCCGCTCCCCGGAACAGGCGTCATCGCCGGCACCGTGACCGACAGCGCCGGCAATGCCATCCCGCAGGCGCGCGTGTATGGCATCGTGAAGCCGGTGCCGCGGGAGACGCCGTTTGCGTTTGCCGAGACGTACGGGCCGCGCAATCGCCCGCACCCGCTGTACGGCGAACAGTTCGCGATCTCGGACGTTCCTGCCGGGGTGCAGCATCTGTTCGTCGTCATGAACGGACGACGTGTCGAACGGACCGTCACGGTGCGAGCGGACCGGCTCTCCTGGGTCGACTTCCGGCCCTGAACGGTGTTTATCGAGCTCACCGATCACCTGCGCTGCCCGCGCGAACATGCGGAAGCCTTCGTCGTCCTGCTCCCCGCTCGCATGAGCGGACGCGACGTGGTTGCCGGGCATCTTGGCTGTCCGGTCTGCGGCTGGAATACCGCGTGGGACGACGACACGCCGCTGTTCGGTGACGCATGGACGTCGGCTGGCACACCGCCGTTCGACGCCGTTGCCGCAGTCGCCATGCTCGGCGTCGATGGTCCGGGCGGTTGGGTTGCGCTAGGCGGCAACGCGGGCACGCTGGCGGCCGAGCTCGCCGCGTTGCTGCCCGGGGTGTCGCTCGTGTCGATCAATCCACCGCTCGAGGCCTTCGACGTTGCGCAGCTGAGCGTGCTCCGCGGACGCAGCTGGCCGCTCAAGATGCATTCGATGCGCGGGGTGATCCTTGGGAACGATGCGGAGATGTGGAACGCCGCCGCGGTCGCGAGCACGCTTCCCGGACTGCGCTGCATCGGCAGTGGCTCAGCGCCGGGCGGCGTGACCGTGCTCGCCGCCGCCGACGGCATCTGGGTGGCAACCCACCGCTAGTCCGGACGAGGTTCGGAACGCGCGACGCGCCCGCGGGGGATCAGCTCGCGGGCGCGTCGGTGCTGCAAGGAATCAGTGGCAATCGTGTTCGCTTACGCCGCGGTGCTCCGCCGGCGCTTCTTCATTCCTGCACCCATGATACCCACCAGACCAGTCGCGATCAGCGTCATCGTCGCCGGTTCCGGCGTCACGTCTTCGGGGCGGCCGACCTTCTCCGCATCGAGGAAGAGCCCGTCGGTCGTGCCGTCGCCCAGCAGCTTGATGATCAGCGGATTTGCGCCCGACAGGTTCAGCGTGATGCTGTCAAGACAGTTCGGGAACTGGCTCGATGGGAAGAGACCGTCGCCATCGCGGCAGAAGCTCGAGTTCGATTCGGGACCGAACAACAGCACGTTGTTCTGGTAGATCCCTACCAGCTGATTGTCCCAGCCGAGGTTGAGGTTGTACGATCCGCTCGACGCGACGCTGGTCGCGAAGCTGTATTCGTAATTCGCGGCATTGTTGCCGGTGCGGTATCCCGGAGCCGACGCAGATGCCCATGCTGCGATCCAGTTCGGACCGAAAATCGAGCCGGTATTCGGCTGCCACGGCGCCGACGGAATGCTGGTCGGAATGAACGCGGCCGAGCTACCGGTCGCCGAGCCACCCAGTAGCTCGGTCCACGTGACGGTCCAGTTGGGATCGGTGGCGCCGCCCCCAGTGCCGGTGGTCGCGACCTGACCCATGGCGGCGGTGGTCGCAAGAGTCGAGGCTGCCAGTACCAGGATAAGGCGCTTCATGCATGCTCCAGTGAGGGGGTGCTAGGACTGTCGACCCCTAGATGGCACACCCCATGCCGCTCGACTACGCCAATGCAAGCGCTTGATACAGAAGGACTTGGGCGACTTTGTGGCCTCGGCCATGACCGCGGAGGCTGTGGTGGCGTCGCGTTCGCGCCACGGGGATGAATGCGCGGCGCCACACTTGGAGCTGGCGAGAGCTCGAACACCACTGACGGCATTAAATGCACGATCAGCCACCGGGCGACGAATCGCCTCAGTAGCTGCCGCGCTATGTCATGCGTTGCCATGCTTTGTCGCAGCCCTTGTGCCACAGTCAGGGCGGGCACCGGCGTTTGCGTCGTAAGCCATTTGCTCTGAACAGGTTACCGACGGTTGCGAACGGGCAAGGCGGACGATTGGCGCCCGCAGAATGGGCAGGTGGGTGTCGAAATTGTCCTACAG
>JBEPVV010000269.1:0-3394 GCA_041690795.1 Gemmatimonadota bacterium
GGCCTGATCGGCGCCAATGGCGCGGGGAAGAGCACCTTCCTGAAGATCATGCTCGGTCTGCTGCAGCCGACCAGCGGGTCGCTCACGGTGCTCGGCATCGACGCCACGACGCACGGCACCGAACTTCGCCAGTATCTCGGCTACATCCCCGAATTCGATTGCCTTCCACCTGACCAGACCGCGGCCGACCTGGTGACGCATCTGGCGCGGGTGTCGGGACTGCCAGCGATCGCGGCCCGCGAACGCGCTGCCGAGATGCTTCGCCATGTCGGGCTGTACGACGAACGATATCGCCAGATTGGCGGCTACTCGACCGGAATGAAGCAGCGAGTGAAACTGGCGCAGGCGCTGGTGCACGACCCCAAGCTCCTGTTGCTCGACGAGCCTACCAACGGGCTCGACCCGGCGGGACGCAACGACATGCTCGACCTGGTGCATCGCACCGGCACCGAGTTCGGCATCAGTGTCATCGTCGCTTCGCACCTGCTCGGGGAGATCGAGCGGGTCTGCGATTTTCTGGTCGCGATCGACGGCGGCAAGCTGTTGCGGGCGGCGTCGATCAACGACTTCACGCGCGAGACCGAGTTGCTGGTGGTCGAAATCGTTGGCGAGAGCGATCTCTTCCTGCGCCGCCTGGTCGAGCGCGGCGTGGCGGCGCGCGCGGGGGCCGGCGGCAGCGTACTGATCGCCATCGATGGCGGTTCGCCATTCGACACGGTGCGCGACACCGCTGCCGAGCTGGGCGTCGGGTTGCTGCGGGTGGCTCGTCGTCGCGATCGCCTCGAGGATCTTTTTCACGTCGGGGGCGTCAATGGCTGAGAGCGCTGCCGGTGCGATCTATGACATCGGCTACCAGCACTACGACGGCAAGCGGCTTGGCCGCCGCGGCGCAGTGCGAGCGCTGTACGTCCATGGCCTGCGCACCGTGTTCGGGCTGGGACGGGGCGGACGGGCCAAGATCCCGCCGATTGCGTTGATCATCTTCCTGATCGTGCCGGCAGTCATCCAGGCGGCCCTTGCCGGGCTCGGCAATGGCATGATTCAGCTGTTCACGCACGAGGGGTATTTCCGCACGACCATCTGGGTCTTCGCCCTCTTCTGCGCATTCCAGACGCCGGAACTCGTGACGGGCGACTTGCAGCATCGTGTGCTCGCGCTCTACTTCTCCCGCGCGCTGCGTCGGTCGGACTACGTGCTGGCGCGACTGGGTTCGCTGGCGACGGCGCTCTTCATGGTGGCGTTGCTGCCGCATCTCCTGCTGCTGCTCGGCCAATGGTTTTCGGCGGCCGACGTGCGCGCGGCCATGCGCGATTCGCTACCGCTGCTGCCGCGGATCGTGGGCGCGTCGCTCGCGATCGCCGTGCTGCTCGCCACGGTGTCGCTTACGATCGCCGCCGTGATCCGCCGCCGCCCGTTTGCCACCGCAGCCATCCTCACGGTCTTTCTGCTCGCGACCGCATTCGTGACGCCGCTGGTGCTCACTCGCCCCGAAAAGATGCGCTATCTCGTGCTGGCGAGTCCGCTGATGGTGGGCGACGGGGTGACGACGTGGATCTTCACCACCAGCGCGGCGCGAGCCGCCGCAGACTCTGTCGCGCGTGAGCGGGCGCTTGCCGATTCGATCGCAAGAGCCAACCCGCCGCCAGTGGCAGGGAACGCACGCGGGCGCCAGCGCAGCAACATGCGCCGGTTCCGCGATGGGCGGACGACGGTGCTCGACGTGGCAAGCCTGCCCGGCGTCCTCTTCGGCTTCGCCACGCTCTGCTACCTCGCGCTGTCGGCCGGCGTGCTCACGCTGCGTTACCGGAGCGTCGACACGTGACCGTCGAACTGGTACACGCCTCGAAGTGGTACGGCAATATCGTTGCCGTCAACGACGTGTCGTTCTCGCTTGGAGCCGGAATCACGGGGCTGCTCGGGCCCAACGGTGCCGGCAAGTCGACTCTGCTGCACATGATTGCCGGCCTGCTGCACCCGTCGGGCGGCACTGTTACGATTGGCGGCACGCCCACGTGGCAGCATCCGGAGGTGTACGCGCAGGTTGGATTCGTCCCCGAGAGCGAGGCGGTCTACTCCTTCCTCAGCGGGTATGAATTCGCGCTTCTCAATGCGCGCCTTCAGCATGTTGCGAACCCTGCCGAAGCCGCACGCCGCACCATCGCCCTGGTCGAACTCGAGGCGGCGCAGCACCGCGCAATCTCCACCTACTCGAAAGGGATGCGGCAGCGCGCGAAGATCGCGGCGGTGCTGGTGCACGATCCCTCCGTGCTGCTACTCGACGAGCCGTTCAACGGAATGGATCCCAAGCAGCGTCTCGAGATGATGGCGGTTCTTCGGCGCGTGGCCGATGAAGGCCGGACCGTGCTGGTCAGCTCGCACATCCTCGAAGAGGTCGATCGGCTCGCCGATGCGGTGTTGGTGATCATCGGGGGTCGACTGGCGGCTTCAGGCTCCAGCCGCGTGATCCGGCAGCTGATGACAGACCGTCCGCACACGTTCACGGTTCGCACCAGCGATGACCGCGCAATCGCGAGCGCACTGGTACAGCACCCCTCGACCACCGGCGTCGAGTTCGTTGCCGGCGGATTGAGCGTCCACACGGCTGATCTTGGCGCCTTCACCCGCGCGCTGCCAGTGATGGCGCGCACGGCATCGGTGTCGATCTTCGAAGTCCATCCGACCGATGAATCGCTCGAAAGCGTCTTCTCCTATCTGGTCCAGGGATGACGATGTTCATCAACCCCGTGCTCGCGGGACTGACGGTGAGGCAGGCGCTGGCCCGCCGCCGCTGGCTGATCGTAGGAATTCTCGCGGCGATTCCCGTGCTGGTCGCGGTGCTCGGGCGGATCTACAGCACCGGTGATGATGATCCGCTTGGCACCATGGCCACGATGCTGCCCACCCTGACGTTCACGGCCGTCGTACCGATCATTGCGCTGCTGCTCGCCGGGTCGTCATTCGGGGCGGAGGTCGATGACGGCACCGTGATTTATCTGCTCACGAAGCCGATTCCGCGCTCGCAGATCGTGATGACGAAACTGCTGGTGACGGGGGCGATCTGCGCCGGGCTCTGTGTTGCCTCGACGCTGATCGCAGGGGCAATCATGCTGGGGGGGCTGGACGACACTCGCCTGGTGCTGGGTTTCGCTGCCGGCGCGGCGCTTGGCAGCGTGCTCTATACCGCGATCTTCCTTGCCCTCGGCCTCGTCACCCGGCGGGGCATGCTGATCGGGTTGACCTACCTGATCGTCTGGGAAGGCGTGCTGGGTCGCCTCTTCGCCGGCACCCGGACGCTGAGCGTACGCCAGTACATGCTCGCCGCCGCCGACGCGGTTTCCACCGTCGACGACAAGGTCTTTTCGGCGCCGTTGGCTGCGTCGACGATGTGGTACAT
>JBEPVV010000270.1:0-3391 GCA_041690795.1 Gemmatimonadota bacterium
CGCCGGGCGCGAGGCCTCGATCGGTCATGCCCAGGAGGTGACCGGCGACGGCATCGCCCGGGCCGAGCCTCGGGCAATCCGCTGACACGCCGCTGCCGGATCGCCCCGCCGTGCCACGCGCGCAGGCCCAGCAGAATCACCAGCATCGTCACCGCGGTGAGCGCGAACGCTGCGCTGTAGCCCGTGCGGCTCGACACGACCCCGAAGCCGGCCGCGCCGATCCCCAGCCCCGAGTCGTAGGCGACGCTCCACAATGCGCTCGCCGCGCCGAATCCGGATTCGGGCACACGCTCGAACATCGCCGCCAGGCTGGCGCCCTGTGCGACACCGAAACCGATTCCGAAGACCAGCATGCCGGCGGTCGCGGATAACGGGCTGCGTGACACCGCGAGCAAGAGCATCCCAACCGCCGCCGTCGCCACCGCGGGGGCGAGCATCTTGGCACTCCGAGGGTTGCGGTCGATGGAGCGGCCGGACCACAGCCGGGCAATCGTGGTGGCTACCGCCTGGATGGCGAACAGTGCAACGATCAACTTGCTGGACCCGCCGAGCGCTAGCGGCAAGAAGGTGACGAGCGCACCCGCTGCCATGGTCGTCGCCGCGAAGCCGAGCGCGGGAACGGCCATCCCCGGCGTGGCCGCCGCAGTGCGCAACCGGAGCCGGTCGCTGCTCGCAGCGGACCGACCCGGCAGAGCGGGAACCGCGAACAGGCCAGCAAGCGCCGCAGTGGCGCCAATCGTGAAGACCCACGAGTAGCCGACGTGCGCGACCGTCCAGCTGCCTGTCGCCAGCGCCGCGACCGAGGGAACCCCGACGACCACGCCGTACGCGCCCAGCGACTGACCGCGTCGCTCGGGCGGGGCGAGCTTGGCGACGAGCGCGCCGCCGACGACGGACACGATCGCGAACCCGATGCCGCGCAACAAGCACACCATCAGGATTCCGGCGATGTTCGACAGCAGGCCCAACAGCAAAGTCGGCACGCCGAGCAGCACGACGCCGAGGGCGAATGTCGTCCGATATCCCAGCCGGACGATGAGCCGCGATGTCAACAATTCGGTCAGCACGGCGGCGAGCATGAACGCACCGGTGGTGACTCCGGCACCGACATCGCCGGCGCCGACCGACTTCGCGTAGGAGGGCAACGTCGCCAGGAGCAAGTTGAAACTCACCGAAGTGCCGAACATCGCGGCGAACAGGACTGTGAGCGGCAACGTCAGCCAGCCCGGGCGTGACGAAACCCGCCGAGGCGCGGATAGGCCGCCGCCTCGGACGGGGATCGGACTGTTCGACATAGCTCCTCCAGCCTTCTCGGGCGGATCTGAAGCAATGACGAACACCGCCGCGCGGCACGGACACCGCACAGCGAAATTCTCTCGACCGGCCTACTCCGTCTCGTGACGCGTTCATCTCAACTCACGCTGTCGGCGAATTTCGACCAAGCTCGGTCATAGCGTCAGGGAGGTCATCCCACATGGTCGATCTTTGTCGTCATCCAGCGCACGAGTGGCACGTTCTGCTCTTGGGTGGCCCGTCTGGCGTCGGTAAGACCACGCTGGCCCACGCGCTGGCGCGGCGCTTCGACCTGAGCCGCGTCGAGGTCGACGACATTGTCAGTGCGGTGACCGCGATGACCACTGCGTCGCAGTATCCCTTCCTGCACGAACACCCGGACGTCCGGGCACAACCCGAACAGATCGTTCAACGGCTCGTGGCGATCACCGAGCTTCTCGAACCGGCGATGCAGGCCGTGGTGGATACCCACCTCGATTACGGCCCGGCCGTGCTCATTGAGGGCGACTTCGTGCGGCCCGGCGCGATCCGTGACGCCCGGGTTCGCATGGTTGTGCTGGACGAGTCTGACCAGAACCAGCTGCGAGTCAACCTTGCCCACCGCGAGCCAGAGGTTCGGCCGCAAGCGCAGCGCGCCAGGGTGAGCTGGCTGTTCGGACAGTGGCTGCGAACCGAAGCAGTCCGCAACGGTGTGCCTGTGATACCTGCGCGTCCGTGGGACACGCTGTTGGATCGGGTATCGCCGCGCTGTAATGGCAACTAGTCACATCGATCCGCCATCCGCGCGGCTGGCGTCACTCGCCGAAACGCGGCCGTTGCTTCCAACAATTGCGTAGGCGCCCCAGTCTTCACTCGAATCGACGTCGCGAGCCGGGCAAGCGCCCACAAATCCCGCGTCAAATCGCCCGAGTCGTCGGGCCCCGTCGGGCCGCCCGCCCCAACCGCACACGCTGTCGACTGAATAACCGCCGCGGACGGCCGCGCGTCCTTGCCATGCAGGTCGACATCTTCCGCGCCCGCGACTCTCTGATCAGCCGCCGCCCCGTCGAAACGATTGGAGCCGTGGCGCTATGCGCCGGATCACCGGCGCATTCCGGCGGCCGTCGGCGGGTTGAGCGCGGTGGGGCGATTCGCGGCTGATCGAAGGATCGTGGGGAAGATTGCCTCACACGATGAGCACGTTGGTCGATGGTTACTCGAGTGGTTGCTGCGCGGCCGCCGTGTTACGCGTCGAGGGAGTGCACGTGTCGACCACCCAGGAAGCACCGATCGCGCTAGATGTCGATCAGCCCCGTCGCTGGATGACCGTCGGTCGATCCGAAGTGACCGATTCCAAGCAGGCCGGGATCGACGCCGCGCGCGCCGCGACCGACGGGCGGATCCCGAAGCTCCTGTTGGTCTTCGTGGGGATCACCCACGACATTGCGCAGGTGCTGGTCGGGATCAACGAAGTGGCCGGCGGCGTCCCGCTGATCGGTTGCTCCACCCACGGTGAGATCTCCGTGGTCGGCCCACGCGACGGGACCGTCGTTGTCACCGCTATCGGCGGTGAGGGCTTCTCAATCGCCACGACGGCCATCGAAGGTGCTTCCGGGCTCCAACGCGAAGCCGGAGCGGCGGTGGCCGAAACTGCGTCGCTGGTCGACGACCTGCCTTACAAGGTACTGATCATGCTGACCGACGGGTTTATTCGAGGTCAGGAAGACATCCTTCGCGGCGCCTACGGCGTTCTTGGTGCTCGGATTCCGATGTTCGGTGGCGCTTCCGCGGACGGCTGGCGGTTCCAACGCACGTACCAGCTGCACGGCGACCAGGTCCTGACCGATGCCGTGGTCGGTGCGACCATCGCTTCGGACTCGCCCATCGCGATCAGCGTGCGGCATGGCTGGCGCAAGATCGGGGAGCCGATGATCGTAACCAGTTGTGGCGAGGGACGCGTTCACACCCTCGACGACGAACCCGCGATGGACGTGTACCTGCGGCGCCTGCGCGCACCGCAGGAGACGTATCGCGACGCCGCCGCTTTCAGCAAGTTCGCCTTGAGCCGGCCGGTCGGAGTCGACCGTCGCAACGGCGAGGAAGTGCGTAACTTCAGCAC